>CALDSL010000224.1 GCA_937920255.1 uncultured Anaerolineaceae bacterium
GGGCGTGCTGCTCGACCTGACCATTTCGCGCCAGGACCTGGCCGAAATGTCCGGCACCACCCTGTTCACCGTCAGCCGCATCCTCTCGCAGTGGGAAGGCCAGGGATTGGTGCAAACCGGGCGCGAGCGCATCCTCATCCGTTTCCCGCACGGGCTGGTCAGCATCGCCGAAGACCTGCCCCAGCGCAACAGACCTGGCGGAACGGAAGAAACCCAATAAATTCAGATAATTAATATCCGGTTATTTGCGCTGGCGCAAAGACCCTCTCACCCACTGGCGGTATGCTTAGCCTGCAACAAACCAGAATAACCATTTTCCCGCATTTTGTGAGAGGATTTTGATGCAACAGCTTTCAAATGTTTTCAAACATTGGTTCTTCGCGGCTGCCATGATCCTGGTGCTGCTCACCAGCGCATGCGCCGGCGCAGCCAACGCCGCCACCGTGGCGTCCAACGATGCCCTCGCCCGCGGAACCAATACCCAGCTAGGCGAGCCGACCGTTCGCTTTGCCTTCAAGACCGGCATGGTGGAAGGCAGGATGGCATTTATTGGTGTGGGCGGGGACCTGGACGGCCAGATCAACCCCGACCTCTCCGTACAGCCCGGTGACGTGGTGGAGATCACCCTGACCATCGGCGACGGGATGCTGCACGACTGGGCCGCCCCCGACCTGGGCGCCGCCACCGAGCAGATTTCCGAGACCGGCAAACAGGCCGTGGTCACGTTCCAGGCCGGCGAAGCCGGCGAGTATAGCTATTACTGCACCGTGCCCGGCCACCGCCAAGCGGGCATGGAAGGCCGCCTGCTGGTGGGCAACACCGCCGCCAGTGCCGAAACCAATCCCGCCGCGGATGTCAGCATCGTGCGCTCGCCGGACGACCTACCCGGCCCGCTCAACCGCAGCACGCCCGAAACCGTGCGCGTCGACCTCGAAACAGTCGAAGTCGAAGCGCGCCTGGCGGATGGGACCAGCTACAAGTTCTGGACATTCAACGGCAAACTGCCCGGCCCGTTCCTGCGCGTGCGCGTGGGCGACACGGTGGAAGTGCATTTGAAGAATGCCGCCAACAGCGAGTTCGCGCACTCGGTTGACTTCCACGCCGTCACCGGCCCGGGCGGCGGCGCGGTTGCCACCCAGACCAAACCCGGCGAGGAAACCAGCTTCACCTTCAAGGCGCTCAATCCCGGCCTGTACGTGTACCACTGCGCCACGCCCATGGTGGCGCATCACATCAGCAACGGCATGTACGGCCTGATCCTGGTGGAGCCGGAAGGCGGCCTGCCCGCGGTTGACCACGAATACTACGTGATGCAGGGCGAGGTCTACACCGTCGAGGATCTGGGCACCAAGGGCAGCAACTCCTTCAGCGTAGAGAAGCTGCTGGACGAACAGCCCGAATACTTCACCTTCAATGGCGCGGTCGGCGCGCTGACCGGCGAGAACGCGCTCACTGCCAACACCGGCGAAACCGTGCGCATCTTCTTCGGCGTGGGAGGTCCGAACTTCACCTCGTCCTTCCACGTGATCGGCGAAATCTTCGACCGCGTGTACGACCAAGCTTCGCTCACCTCGGCTCCACTGACCGATGTGCAGACCACGCTGGTTCCCCCCGGCGGCGCCACCATGGTCGAATTCAACCTGGAAGTGCCCGGACGTTATATCCTGGTCGACCATGCGCTCTCACGCATGGAACGCGGCCTGGCAGGTTTCCTGATGGTCGAAGGCCCCGAGAACCATGAAGTGTATGAAGGCACTGAGACCGAAGGGTCGGGGCATTAACCGGCGCGAGGTTTGACCGGTAATGACGGTAGAGACGCAAGATTTTGCGTCTCTACCCTTAAAACACAACAGGCCTCCCGCGCGGGAGGCCTGTTGTGTTTCAAACCGGTAAGAACATTAAGCGCGAGCTTTTTCTTCCAGGATCACATCGACCGGGGTGGTGCCGGCCAGGTTATCCGAAACCGGGCAGCGGGCTTCGACGACGCGCAGGAAGTCTTCTTTTTCTTCCAGGCTCATGTCAGCGTCGATGTTGGTGATCAGGCGGATGCTCTGGAAACCGGCGCGATCATCGGTTGGCTTACCCATGAACTTGGCAGGGTTCAGGTCACCTTCCACGCGCACGGTCAGGCTGCGCAAATGGATGTTGCGCTCGCCGGCGACGACATAGGCCACGTTGAGGATGCAGGCGGCGAGACCGGCCAGGACGTATTCCACCGGGCAGGGGCCGGCGCCGTTACCACCAGCGGCTTTGGGCTGGTCGATTACGATGGTATGCCCACCGGAAACGGCTTCTACTTGAAACCGGTCAACTTGCTTTGCTTCCACAGTAAAGGTCTTCATGGTATTGATAATCTCCTTCGTGATGAATTTCACAAGCAGCAGTATGATACCACATGAATAAGATAAAGAAAGGGTGATTGCATTAGAATATTATTAACATTTAATAAGTAAGTAGAGAAATAAAAAAGACCGGCCTGGATCGCCAGACCGGTATATCACCTATACCACCGCATCGGACCTCACGCGCCCTGGGCGGGCGCAACCGGTTTGACCCACTTCCAATCCGCGTAAAACAGCAGCGCGATGGCCAGCATTGTGCCGGCGAACAGAAACAACTGGCCGAGACCCTCGAGACCACCAAAGATAAAAAAGCGCATAAAGAAGACACTTACCACCAGAAAGGCGATAAACCCCACCTGCGGCCGGTGCCAGGCGAACCAGATGATGATGCCCATAATAATGGACGGGATATTGTGCATCAGAAACGCGCCGAGCGTTTCCCAAAAGCCCGCCCCCTGACCAAACACGTCCAGCGAGAACAGGCCGACGAACAGCGCGATCAGGATGGCGGCGATGCGCGGCGTGTGGTGAATGTACCTGGCCAACCCTGCCCCAACACTGCCCTCCCGGCGGCGCTGCTGCTCGGCGGTGACCAGCACGCCGATCGAGAAAAACAACAGCACCAGCGGGATTGACAGGATCAGCCCGTTGGTGAGGATCATCCACAGTTCCTGCGAGCCGGCCACGTAGTTCATATAGGTAAACCAGCCCAGTGACGCCAGGTACAGGATCACCAGAATTGCGACCAGTAAGGGAGAAACGACGCGCGAACGATTGGTGTTCATGGCTAAGTCCTCCGTATCTTTATTATTGCACGCCTGCCTGGGGTTGTCTATATATTCTTCGAGGACTGTGATTTTGATCCAGACGATCACGCTTTGTATTACCCGTACGCTTCGACGGGGCTCAGCGTACTTTCAGGTGAAGTACGCTGAGCCCCGTCGAAGCGTACGGGGATCGCAAATCAACTTCGCATTGCAGACTCCCCTCCCCCTGTATCATCTTGTCAAGGAAATATGTTAGACAACCCAATGATGGTTGACACTACCATAATCGGATACGG
>CALDSL010000225.1 GCA_937920255.1 uncultured Anaerolineaceae bacterium
CCGCGCGCAGCAGATGAAACATACCCAGCCCGGTCAGCATCAGGTGCAGCGCGGTGATCAGGTTGATTCCAATCGGCAGCGGGAACAGCAACGCCAGCCAGGCCGGCGGATACCACAGGCTGCTCAACGGGTTGGCCGCGAATGGATACCCACTTAAGATGGTTGAAGACCACAGCGGGATGGAACCGGTTTCGGCCAGCGACCGCTGCAAATACAGCAGGTTCGGGTAGTGGCTGATGGCCATGTCGCTGTACGCGGCATAGGCGGCGTAGGGGAACAGCCCTAGAAAAGGCAGCAGCGCCAACCCGGGCAGAACGGGAATCCAGCGCCAGCCGCCCAACCGATTCACGGCGTTTCCTCGACCTGGTAAATGGTCACAATGCCTTGCGCGAACACCACTTTCAGGCTTTGCGGCGGCGTCCAGTTTCCCAGCTTGTGCTCGCGCGGCCCCACCAGGACATAATCGACTCCGCGCTCGGCAATCAACTTCTGCGGATCAATCCTTCCCGAAAATACACCAATCACCGTCGCTTTTTCCTGGATCGCGTTAGCGGTTTCAAAAGCGTGGCCGTACAAAACGCGCCGTCCGGTGATCGCCGGGATCGATGCACCGGTGTCCGGCCCGGTGAGGATCAGCGCATCTGGCGGGGTATTCTCGCCGATCCAATCTAGCGCAGCCCGCTCCTCGGCGGTCCAATACAACTGGTAAGGCTGCGCTCGAACGGATATCATCTCGGAAGTGAGCAGCATCACCGGCGTCAGCACGGATAGCACAAACAGCGCCGGCGCCAACCATTTGCGCCGCCACACGCGCTGCGCCGACTGCAGGCCGATGATCGCCATGGCGGCGGTGGGGATGTAATAGGCCATGAAGAAACGCCGCTGCAGGCTGAGCGGGATATACGCCAGTAGCGCCCCCAGTACAAACCACACCAGCACCAACCGCATCCCGGGCGCGGAACGGTTTTGCCAGGCGGAGCGCAGCCCCAACAGGCCGAAGAGGAGAGCCGGGGAGAACGAGATCAGAAAATCCCACAGCGGTGGGCTGGTGGTAATGTTTTGCGCGTTCCACCCGGCCAGCACCGGGTGCGTGGCTGATACGTAGAACTGGTACGCCACCACCGGCAACCCGCCGGCAAACAGTGGAATGTATTTCCACGGGCGAAAGGAGCGCATCTCGATGCTGTCCCACACAAATTTCCCGCCCAGCATCGCCCCCGCGATAACCAGGCCAAACGGCAGGATAATCGCCAGCAGCGTGCCCAGCAGGAACAGTGTCACGCCACGCCGGGGCGTCAGCGGCAGCAGCGCCAGGCGGAAGATGGTCAGCAGCAGCCCCAGCCCGAGCGGAAAATGCGGATTGGTATACATCGAGAGGAACGGGTAGGCTTCCGCCACCCAGAAATCGGCTGTCACCAGGCCGGCCAGCGCGGTGATCCAACCCAGGCCGGACCCGAACACCGCCAGCAGCGTCGCCAGCCTGGCCGCGCGCGGCTGTTCGGGGAAGACCGTCTGACGAAAAAATCCACTGATGGCAAACACCAGAAACACTGCGGCCAACACCCGCGCCAGGTGAAAGATCCAGATCAGGCCCACGCCTGTCCAGCGCGCCGCGTGGCCGAGGAACAGGTAATAGGTAAACATGAAGGTGCCTTCCCCCGGCTCGGCAGTAAACGGTAGGGTGAACAACCAGGAACCTTCGCGCCCCTGATACATTTTGGCCAGGTACGAATAGCCGTCGAACTGGTTGGCGAGAAATCCCTGAAAAACCGCCCGCGAATCGCTCTGCAAAGCGGCATATCCGTACGGCAGGGTCACCACAAGGAGGACAATTCCAGCAAGCAGCAGCGTTCTTTTTCGATCCATGCGTCGGCTCCGTCAAAAAGTATACTTGACTTCCCCTCTCGCGTTCCTGAAAAAGCGGCCAGGCGCCTTATCAATTCTGATAACCGCGGAATACGGCGAATATGGCTTGCGTTCATTCCCCCCCACCTCTATAATCGCATATATGAACGAAGCATTTCATCTCTCGCGGCTTCAAAAAATGGATACACAGGTTGACCAGATCGACGCGCGGCTGGCGGAGATTCAAACCACCCTGGATAACGATGTGGAGGTCCAGAGCGCGCAGATCGCCCACGCCGCCGCCGAGCTGCACCTGCGAGAAGCGCGCAAAGCCTTGAAAGTGGCCGAGGAAGCCGTGCAAAGCCAGCGGGTGAAAATTGACCTGAACCAGTCCGCGCTGTATGGCGGGCGAGTGCGTAACCCCAAAGAGCTGCAGGACCTGCAAAATGAGTCAGCCGCGCTGGCGCGCCACCTCAGCGTGCTGGAAGATAGCCAGCTCGAGGCCATGATGGCGCTCGAGGACGCCGAACAGCAGTTTGCGTCGGCGTCGGCTGTGTTGCAGAAAACGCAGGCGGATTTTGCCACGCGTTCCGCGGCGCTGATCGGCGAACGCAGCCGGCTGCAAAAAGACCGCGAGCGCCTGCTGGCAGAGCGCGAGCCGACCGCCAGCCAGATCGCGCCCAATTACATCGACATCTACAACCGGTTGCGGCAGCAAAAACGCGGGGTGGCCGTGGCCGGTATCGAAGAAAGCTGCTGCACCGCGTGCGGCTCCGAGTTGCCGCCCATGGACTGGCAGGCCGCCCGTTCCCCCAACAAGGTCGTTTACTGCGCTTCGTGCGGACGAATCCTCTACGCTGGATAACACATCGATGCCCGGATTGTTCAATATTCGCTTTGATACCCTTTCGTTCTGGTTGGGATTCCTCGCCGCCACGCTGTTCTGGTGGCTGCTGCGCAAAATCCAGCCGTCCATTCCGCGCGCGGTGGAGCGCGTTCGCCATCTGATCCAGCAAAGCAAACGCAAGAGCAGCGACCGGCTGGACGACGCCATGCGGCGCGAAACCCTGCGCCGCGCCCAGGCGACGCATCTCGCCGCCGCCACCTTCCCGCTGGACGATATCCTGGTGCAGCCGCTGCTGATCGCCCCACCGCCGGCGCTGGTGACGCCTGGCCAGAGCACGCCCAACACCATCGCCAACCAGGTGATTCCGTATCTCCCCGATTGGCCCGAAATTTCAGCGCATTTCCCGGTGCGCCTTCTGCACCCGGCCGAGGCGCTGCAAAACGGCGCGCGCGTGGCGGTCATCGGCCAGCCCGGCTGCGGCAAGACGGTGCTCTTGGCCAGCCTGGCCTCGCAGTGCGCCCGCCGCTCTGCGCTGCCCGGCGATTTGCAGGAAAAGACGCCCATCCTGGTACATGTCATTGACCTGGTGCTGGATGCGGCCGAGTGGAGGACCGACCCGCTACTGCCATTGATCAAAGCCGCCGGCTGGCAGAACTCGGTGTTGGTTCAGCCGCAGATCCCGCGTTACGTGCGCGCCGTCGCGGCCGAGGGACGCCTGCTGGTGCTGGTGGACGGCCTGGACGAGATCCACCCCTCCGAATTGCCAGCCGCCGCTGCCTGGTTGACCGCGCTGGCCGGCGCATTCCCGGGCATCGCCCTGATCGTCGCGGCCTCGCCGCACTACATGGACGGTCTCAGCACTGCCGGATTCCTGCCGCTGGCTGTTGCTGGTTGGGATGGACAGAAGAAGCAGCAATTCTTGCAGCAGTGGACAACCGCCTGGAACAAACATGTCCAGCCAGCCCTGGCGCGAACCGGCGCGCAGCCGGTCGACAGCCGCGTACTGAACCTGTGGCTCACATCCGATAACGAAACGCTCACCCCGCTGGAATGGACACTCAAGGTGTGGGCGCTGTACGCCGGTGATCTGCGCGGGCGCGGCAGCATCGACGCGATTGACGCCTACCTGCTCCGCATCCTGGCGGAGAAAGTCCCGATCGAAGCCCCGGCGCGGCTGGCCGCGCTCCTGATCGCGCGCGGCAAGGCCGCCCTCAGCTACCGCGAGATGGAACAGGCGCTCTCCGACCTCAAAGTTGCCGCCGCGCCGGTCGAGGCAGAGCCCGCGGCGCGTGGCAAGAAGAAGCAGCCGCAGCTTTCCAGCGGCGCGCGCATGTTGGATGCCATGCTGGACTCCGGCCTGCTGGCTGCCCACTCTGGCGATCTCCTGCGCTTTGCCAGCCCGGTCTTTTGCGGCTATTTCGCCGCACCCTCTATTTCCGCCGAGGACGTCGCCCTGCTGGCTTCCCAGCCGTACTGGACATTGAACCTGACGGCCGCGCGCTATTGCGCTGGCAAGGCCGAAGCCGAGCAAATCGTCCAGACCATGCTGTACACAAATAACGCCCCGCTACACGCCGAGCTGCTGGCTTGCGCCCGCTGGCTGGCAGATGCACCGGAAAACGCGCCCTGGCGCGCCGCGGTGCTGCGCAAACTGGTCACACTGATCCAGCAGAACGATCTGCCATTTGGATTGCGGGGAAGATTGTTGGGCGCGTTTATTGCCGCCAACGATAGCGCCACGCCCCTGCTGCTCAAGCAGTTGATGGGTTCCAAGGTTGCCAGCGTGCGCCAACTGGCCGCGATTGGCTGCGGCGCGCTGCAGCAGTCCAGGCTGCTCAACGACCTGATGGCCCTGCTGGCCGACCCGGTGCCGGATGTGCGCTTTAGCGCCTGCCTGGCACTGGGCGCGTTTGATCAGCCCGCCGCCCGTGAAGCCCTCTCCGCCGCGCTGGCGCAGGGCGACGAGGGGCTGCAGCAGGCCGCCGCCGAAGTGCTGGCCTACCAGCCCGGCCGCGGTTATGATCTGCTCAAAGAAGCGCTCACCAGCGATAACTTGCTGGTGCGCCGCGCCGCCGTGCTGGGGATGGCCAATATCCACGAAACCTGGACGACCCAACTACTGGAAAAAACCGCCGTGGAAGACGCGCAGTGGGTGGTGCGCAGCGCCGCCGCGCAGGCCATCGAAAACCGCCAGCAGACTGATCCGTACCTGCCCGCTCCGCTGCCGCCCGCAGCCAACGCCGCCTGGCTGATCACTTACGCCAGCAAGCAGGGAACCGGCGTGCCCGCCAATGCGTTCCCGATGGAATTGCTGCTGAGCGCGCTGCAAGATGGCACACTGGAGGAAAAGCTGGCCGCCATGGCCTACACCCGGGATAGCGACGACGAGCGCGTGCTGATGCAGCTTCACGCGCTGCTACAGGGGCCTGACCCGGCCGCCAGTGAGGCCGCCCTGTATACACTGTGGCACAAAGCTGCCGCCGGGCAGAACGTCACCCCGCTGCAGATGTACTTCTCGATGCCCGCCTGATGCCTTAGAGCGGTTTGCCGACCAGCTTGAGTATACGCTCCTGCAGCGCAGCCGAGTCAACGTTGAGGATCGCTACCAGCTTGTCGGCGCCGTTGCCGCCTGCCACGATCTCCATGCGCGAGGCCGGCACGCCCAGCGCGCGCGCGAGGAAATCCAGCAGCGCCGCGTTGATTTTCTCGCCGCTGGCAGTGGTCTTGATCTGCACGCGCAGCGTGCCATCGCCCAGTATTTCCGCGATCTGATCGCGCCCGGTGTACGTTTCCACCCGCACGGTGATGGCCGCGCCGCCGCTGCTGTCGCGCAATTGATGCTTCGATGTGTCTTTCATGCCAGGCGTTCCCCCTAAAGTGATGCGATCAGGCGAATGAGGATATTTTGAACCAGCTGGATCAACAGGAGCAGCACAAACGGGCTGAAATCCAACCCACCCAGCGACGGGATCACCCGGCGCAGTGGGTTGAGCATCGGCCCAACAATGCGGTTGATAAAACTGCGCACCGGGTGAAACGGCGACATAAAATAGCTCAGGATCACTTCCGCGATCACCAGCAGCGACAGGATCTGTCCCGCCCAATAGACGATGGTGGCAAGAAACGTACGAATGTCCACGCGATTTAATCTCCTCACACTTTGGGCGGGCGCGGGCCGACGATTGCCGTGCCCACGCGCACATAGGTTGCGCCCTCTTCAATGGCTACACGAAAATCAACGCTGGTTCCCATCGATAATTCATCCCAGTTCGCCCGGGGAAAGCGCCCTTGCAGAAAATCGCGCAGGGCCCGCGTGCGCTGGAAATATGGCCGAACCTGGTCTGCGTCCTCCAGGTAAGGCGGCATGGTCATCAAGCCGCGCACCTGCAGATGCTCCAGTGCCAGGATCGCCTCGATCTCCGGTAGCATCGCATCCCAATGGGCTTCATCCCAGGCGGCGTAACCGCCTTTGGTTTCCTCACCACCCACGTTGACCTCGATCAGCACCGGCAGCACCCGGCCGGTCTCGGCCAGCAGGCGCTCCAGCTTTTGCGCCAGCGACAGGCTGTCGAGCGAGTGCAGCATGTGAAAATGCTTCGCCACGACCTTCGCCTTGCGGCTCTGCAGGTGTCCGATCATATGCCACTCGATCCCCGCCAGGCGCTGCGAAGCTTCGATCTTGTGCTGGGTCTCCTCGGGGTAATTCTCGCCAAACAGGCGCGCGCCGGCGTTGTAAGCCGCGACGATTTTCTCCAATGGCTGGGCTTTGGTGACCACGATCAGCCGCACTGCGTCGGCGGGGCGTCCCGCGCCCCGCGCCGCGCGTTCGATCTCTTCGTGAACCCGTTCCAGGTTCGCGCGGATCGGTTCGCTTTCAATGACTGCCTGCGGTGAGGTCATGCTCCCTTTCCGTTGTCCAGCGCCAGCAGCGCGCCAAACCGGCCGGTCTGGCCATGCTCGGCGCGGTGCGAAAACCAGTCGTGCACGTGGCACACGGTACAAACGCCCGAAATCTGCACATTGCGCACACCGCACTGTTCGAGCGTGAGCCGGTTGGCTTCCCACAAATCAAAATGAGTATGATGATTATATTCCGGCAGCAGATTTTTTGCATCGCCGCCAAAGGCCGATTCCACCGCCTCCACCACGTTCTGCCCCACCTGGTAATGGTGCACGCCCACCGATGGCCCGATCCCCACCAGCAATTCTTCCGGGCGGCAGCCATAACTGTTGCGCATGGCTTCCACCGCCACGCGCGCCACCTTTTTCACCGTGCCCTGCCAGCCGGCATGTGCCAGGCAGACCGCCTTGCGGCGCGGGTCAACCAGCAGCAGCGGCACGCAGTCGCCGAAGCGCATGAACAGTGTCACCTCCGGCCGGTCGGTGAGGATGATATCGGCCTTCGCGTGCGCCACATCCAGCGGGCGCGGCCGGCTGCTGGCCACCGCGTCGGCGCTGTGCACCTGCCAGACGTCAAACAGGCTCTCCACCGGGCGGCCGAAGGCCGCAAACATGCGCCGCCGGTTTTCGACCACGTTCTCGCGCGGGTCGCCGTTGAGCCCGCCCACGTTGAGCGAAGCCCACGGCGCCGG
This sequence comes from uncultured Anaerolineaceae bacterium, assembly GCA_937920255.1. Lineage (GTDB taxonomy): Bacteria > Chloroflexota > Anaerolineae > Anaerolineales > Anaerolineaceae > CALDSL01. Next base: position 7,285 of record CALDSL010000225.1, read on the forward strand.
GCTGACCCCGCCGCGCCGGGTGAACACCGCCTGGCGCACGCCCGCGCCTTCCAGCAGGTCGAAATGGTAATAGCGCAGCCCATCGAAGTCGACAAACGGCATCGGCTACACCTTCTCTTTCGGCTGCGCCGGCGCTGAGGCGAATTTGCGCGCCATCACTTCGCGCAGATCGCGCATGTTCTCTTCCACCAGCGGGTAGAG
>CALDSL010000226.1 GCA_937920255.1 uncultured Anaerolineaceae bacterium
GATGCTGATGGTGGATGACGCCCACGGCGAAGGCGTCATGGGCACCGGCGGCCGCGGGATTGTAGATCACTTCCACCTGCACGGCAAGGTCGACGTGGAAATTGGCACCATCTCCAAGGCCTTTGGTGTGGTGGGCGGGCTGGTGGCCGGGCGCGCCCCGGTGGTGGAATGGCTGCGCCAGCGCGGCCGCCCGTTCCTGTTCTCCTCGGCCGTCACCCCCGCCGATGTGGCCGCGACCATTGCCGCGATCGACATTCTGGAAGAGTCGACCGAGCGGGTGGACCGGTTGTGGGAAAACACACGCTACTTCAAAGCCGCCATGCGCGAACTGGGCTTTGACACCGGCAACAGCGTCACTCCCATCACCCCGATTATGCTGGGTGAGGTCGTGCTGGCGAAGGAGTTCAGCCGTGAGTTGTTCGAAAACGGCGTGTTTGCCATGGCGCTCGGGTTCCCCACCGTTCCGCGCGGCAAGGCGCGCATCCGCGTCATGATCTCCGCCGCCCACACCAAGGAAGACCTGGACCAGGGTCTGGAAGCCTTCGCCCGCGTCGGCCGCAAGCTGGGCGTGATTAAGTAGGATTTGCGTTGAATCAATAACAAGGTGCGTATTCAAAATCGTACGCACCTTGTTTGATTTTCAGACCCGTATTGACTTGCGATACCCGTACCCTTCGACGGGGCTCAGGGTACTTGACCAAGTACCCTGAGCCCCGTCGAAGGGTACGGGTAAAGGATACCGACTCATCTATTAGAAACCTGTACCGAAACCAAAAACGGGCGCATTGCTGCGCCCGTTCTCGTTTTTTCAATCAATCTAACCGGCGAACGGATCGTAGGCCGGGTTGCCGCCGTTCCAGATGCAGGCGGCTTTGCCGATCAGCATGCATTCCCGGGCCTTGGAACAGCGGTGAGCCGTCAGGCGCGGACCGGTGTCCGGTAAAATCTCGGCCGGGTAAATCGCTTCCACCTCCAGCGCCACATCCGCGCCGGCATGTTCGCAGTATTGAACTTTGACTGTCTGCCAGACTTTCACCGCCATGATTACCTCCAAATCAAAATACAAGAAAAAGTATCTGAATTGTAATATAGCCTGTCGGAAGCAAGGATCACAGTGTCAGGCGTCTTAAATTCGATGGACACTCATCAGATTTCCAGGTTACTGCGCGTCCAGCCGCGAAATAACGCCGTTGGCTTCCACAATGTACACTTCTCCGGCTTCGTCCTGCCCGAACGCGGTCAGCCCGCCGCCGGTTTGGAACATCTGCTGTGCCACCCACTGGTCATTCTGGCGCATTAAGCCCCAGATACGGCCGCTGCAGTAATCGCCAAAAATGTAAATCCCCTGCCACTCGGGCAGATTCTGCCCGCGGTACACGTAGCCACCGGTGATCGAGCAGCCAAAGCTGTGATCGTATTCGTACACCGGGTCGACCAGCAGCGAATCCGCCGGAGCGCCGCCCTCATACGCGTGGGTGCCTTCCTTGAACCGCCAGCCAAAGTTGGTGCCGCCGGGCGAGCCCGCCGGCAGGTAATCGATCTCCTCCCACTGGTTCTGGCCTACGTCGGCGATGTACAAGTCTTGCGTGCGCTGGTCAAAGGAGAAGCGCCAGGGGTTGCGCAAGCCGTAGGCCCAGATTTCGGGTTTGGCCTTGCCGCCCTGGAACGGATTGTCGGTCGGGATGGCGTAGGTGTCGCTCGAGTCGACGTCCAGACGCAGGATCTTGCCCAGCAGGGTTTCCAGCGACTGGGCGTTATTCTGTGGGTCGCCCGCCGAGCCGCCGTCGCCCAGGCCAAAGTACAGGTAGCCGTCCGGCCCAAACGCCAGCTGGCCGCCGTTGTGGTTGGCGTACGGCTGGCTCTGCTGCAGCAGGATCACCTCGCTGGCCGGATCGGCCTGGTTGGGGTCACTCGCGCTGACCTGGAAGCGGCTCAACACGGTGTCGCCGTTGCGGTCGCTGTAATGCACAAAGAAACGGCCGTTTTCCTCATACTGCGGGTGAAAAGCCAGCCCCAGCATCCCCTGCTCAGAACCGCCAGCGCCCACCCGATCGGTGATATCGAGGAACGGTTGCTCCAGCAGTTCACCGCTCTGCAGGATGCGAATCCGGCCGGGTTTCTCATTGATAAACAACCGTCCGGTGCCATCAAACGCGGTTTCCATGTTGATTGGGGTCTGCAGCCCAACCGTGACTTGTTGCCACACGTAATTCTCCGGGTTGGGGAACTGGGTGGCATCCTGCGCGGCGGGAGCATCGGTTTCCTCGGGTAGCGGCAGGGTGGCTACGCCGCTGGGGTCCATCGATGGGGTGAGCATGATGGCGCTCGCGGGGGTTTCTGCCGCTACTCCCGGCGGGAGTTCCACCGGCGGCACGCGCGTCGGGCCTTCGGCGGGCGGCGGGCTGGCAGGTTGGGTATCGGCGGGTGGCAGCGTGGCGGTCGGCGCGGCGCCGGGGCCGGTGCACGCCGCAAGTAGCGCCAGGATCAGCATGGCGCTGGCAAGCAAGAGACGCCTGTGGGTCATTGGGCTATTCTCCCGAGCGCCCGGAACCGGCATCGCGGAACTCGCCGTCGATCACGGTTTCCTGGTCGGGGGAACGCTTGGCCATGCCGGTGCCTTCCGCGCGCAGCGCCCGGGTATGTTCTTCCACCACCTCCGGCGGGCACAGCTCGATGAACAGCGCCCCGCCCACGTACAGCACGGCGGCATCATCCAGCGGGATGATGGGAATGAGATCAGTCGGGATGAACCAGTAAAGTACGGCCGCAACCGGCAGTAGTTTCACCATCGGGTTGACGCGCGGATCAGCCATCAGGCGCAGGATCAGCCTGACGCGCAGGATCAACTCCGGCACAAAACCGAGATTGCCCGGCGAAAGTTTTTGATCTGGGGTTTGATTAGACATTGTTTACCTCCATATCAAACAATTATACACGC
>CALDSL010000227.1 GCA_937920255.1 uncultured Anaerolineaceae bacterium
CTGCGGATACTTTGACGACGATTCGCGTGAATATGTGATCACCGACCCGCGCACGCCGGTAAAATGGATCAATTACATAGGCACGCTTGCGTTTGGCGGTTTTGTCGATCACACGGGCGGAGCGCTGCTGTGCAAAGGCGACCCCGCCCTTAACCGCATCACGCGCTACATCGCCCTGATGCCCGCTTCGGACTTCAAAGGTGAGACCCTCTACCTGCGCGTGCGCGGCGAAAATGGCCAGCGCATGTTCTCCCCGTTTTTCGTGCCCTGCCTTGTGCCGTACCAGTCGTTTGCCTGCCGCGTTGGGCTGGGATACACGCGCATCCAATCCGTGGTGGACGGCATCGAAACCGAGGTGACCATCTTCGTGCCGCCTGGAGCGAGCGTGGAGGTGCGCGATATTCGCATCACCAACCGCGGCGCACAGGCCGTGGAAGTGGATGCCGTGCCGGTGGTGGAATACACCCACTTCGACGCGCTCAAACAGCTCACCAACGCCGACTGGGTGCCGCAGACCATGCAAAGCCGGATTAACCGCGAACCGGACGGGCGCGTAGTACTCGAGCAGTACGCCTTTTTGCGCCGCGAGACGCACATTAATTATTTCACCTCCAACCTGCCGGTCGATTCCTGCGACACCGACCGGCGCGCGTTCCTGGGGAAGAATGAATATGGCACCTGGGCCCACCCCGCCGCGCTGGACGATCCTTCGCTGGCGAACAGCCAGGCCCTGCGCGGCGACAATATCGGCGCGCTGCTGCACCGCTTGGGAACGCTGCAGCCGGGCGAGAGCCGCCGGCTGGTGACCCTGCTGGGGCAGGAGAGCAGCTTGGAGCGCGCCCGCCCGGTGATCGACACCTACCGCGACCCGCGCGCGGTGGACGCGGCTTTCGCCGCGCTGCGCGCCGGCTGGGACGAAACCCTGCGAACCATGCAGGTGCGCACGCCGGACGCCGCGCTCAACTCGATGCTCAATGTTCACAACCCGCGCCAGTGCGACGTGACTCTCAACTGGTCGCGCTACCTTTCGCTGTACCAGCTCGGCTACGGCGCGCGCGGCATTGGCATGCGCGACAGCGCCCAGGACGTGATGGGCGCGCTGCCGCTGCGCCCTGAACAGTGCAAAGATCTGTTGCGCAAGCTGATGCAGTGCCAGAAACGCGACGGCTCCGCCATGCACCAGTTCAACCCGCTCACCATGGTGGGCAGCGAAGGCGACTCGCTCGAACGCGACGACCGCCCGCATTACTACAGCGATGACGCTCTGTGGATTGTGCTGGCGGTGTGCGCCTATCTCAAAGAGACCGGCGACTTTGCCTTCCTGCGCGAGAGCGTGGCCTACTACGAAAAAGACCGCAACGACCTGCCGCTTGAGAGCGGCATGGTGCTCGATCACCTCGAGCGGGCGCTGGCGTTCACCCGGCGCGACTGCGGCGCGCGCGGCCTGCCGCGCCTGGGCTTCGCGGACTGGAACGATACGCTCAACCTGCCCACCGGCGCCGAGTCGTTGTTCAGCGCGGCGCTCTACGGGCGCGGGCTGCTGGAGATGACCGCGCTTTACGACCACCTGGGAAATCCACAGGCGGCCGAAAATGCCATGCGCGACTATGCGCTCATGCGCGAGGCGTTCAACGCCCACGGTTGGGACGGCGAATGGTACGCCAGTTATATCGACGCTGACGGCAGCAAGCTGGGCTCATGCGCCAACGAGGCCGGGCAGATCTATCTCTATGGGCAGGCCTGGCCGGTGTTGGCCGGTTTCGCGGATGAAGACCGCGCCCGCTCCGCGCTCGATTCCGCCAACCGCATGCTCAACACCCGCTTTGGGCTCAAGCTCAGCACGCCTGGTTTCGATGGGTTTGACCCCTCCAAGGGCGGCATCACTACCTATCCACCAGGCGCCAAGGAAAACGGCGGCATCTTCCTGCACGTCAACCCGTGGGTGATTATCGCCGAGACCATCCTCGGCCGCGGCGACCGCGCTTACGAATATTACGCGCAGATCAACCCGGCGGGCAAGAACGATTTGATCGAAGTGTACGAATGCGAGCCGTACGTCTACCCGCAGAACATCCTCAGCGACGAGCACCCTCAGTTTGGCCTGGCACGCAATAGCTGGTTGTCTGGCACCGCCTCGTGGATGTACCAGGCCGGCACGCAGTGGCTGCTGGGCATCCGCCCGGAGTACGGCGGCCTGCTGGTCGACCCATGCATCCCATCCGGCTGGGAGGGTTTCAGCGCGACGCGCCAGTTCCGCGGCGCGCGCTATGAGATCCGCGTGCGCAACCCGCGCGGCCTGTCAAAGGGCGTGAACAGCCTGATCGTCGACGGGCGGAAAGTGGCCGGTAACCTGCTGACCGCTTTCGCCGACGGCAAAACCCACACTGTGGAAGCGATACTGGGAGAGTAACCCAACAAATATCCAATTCCCACTTACTTGACGGCTGGCATATTTCCGCGCACAATAGAAGTACAACCTGGGCCGGTGGCCCGTTTCCATCCGAATGAAGTATCAGGGAGCAGCGAGACTATGCCAGATTATTACGGGCAAACAACGGCAGTTCTGGAAAACGATTATTTGCGCCTCGAATATTTGCTGGATGCCGGACCGCGCATCGTGCGCTTGTTTGCCGGCAACTCCGGACAAAATTTGCTGGCGGAGATGCCCAACTTTGAGATTCCGACTTCTTACGGCTCCTACCGCTTTATCGGCGGACACCGCCTGTGGCACGCGCCCGAGGCCATGCCGCGCACCTATGTCCCAGACAACGAGGGTCTTGAGGTGCAGGAACTGCCCGATGGCGTGCGCCTGATCCAGCCCGTGGAAGGCCCGACCGGCATCCAGAAGACGCTCGAGATCCACCTGCACCCGGGAGAAGCCGGGGTGACGCTGCACCACCGGTTGGAAAACAGCGGCGTTTGGGCGGTCGAGCTGGCGCCGTGGGCCATCACCCAACTGGCGCACGGCGGCGTGGCCATCGTTCCTCAGCAGCGCCCGGACGATCCGCGTAACCTGCTCCTGCCCGACCGGCTGCTGTCGGTTTGGTCGTACACGGTACTGAGCGATCCGCGCCTGCACCTGGCCGACGATTATATTTTGATGGACGGCGTCGCCGCCCAACCGCCCTGCAAAATCGGCGTGTTGAACCGCCGCGGCTGGGCCGCGTACCTGCGCCCGGATGTGCTGTTCATCAAGCGCTTCAGCATGCGCTTTGACGGCCCGCTGCCCGATTTCGGCGTCAACTGCGAAGTCTACGTGGACCACCGCTTTATCGAAGTGGAAACCCTCGGCCCGATGACCAAGCTGCTACCGGGACAGTGGGTGGGGCACACCGAGACGTGGGAACTGGTCACCGGGCTGAATGTGCCGCCGACCCTCGACGGCGTGCGCGAGATGGCGCGCAGCCTGGGACTCGGGGGCTAGAAGAACAGTAGCGCCCCCAGCGCCGCAGCGATGCCACCCACCAGGGTGCAGATGGTGTTGACCCAATCGTTATCCAGCCAGGGCAGGCCGCGCAGGTAGGTGGTTTGGGCGCCGCACAGGTGGATGGGGTGGCGTTCGGTTTCCTTCTGGCACGCCGGGCAGGTGTAGATCGCCTGCAGCGTGGCGCCCAGCAGGGAATCGACAAGGCTACCGGCCAGCCCGGAAAGCGTGACCCACGCGGCGATGCCCGCCGCAGCGCTCCAGGCCGGCGGAAGGGTGAGCGGCGAAGCCCAGCGCCAGAGCACGCCGGCCAGCAGACCGATCAGCAGCCCGCCCGAGAGCGCCGACGCTGTACCCGCCAGTGAAATCGCGCCAGATGTGCCGCGTTCCACCGCGCGCCCGTTGGTGATGAGACGCGGCAGGCTGCGGCTGAGCACGCCCAGTTCGGTGGCCCAGGTGTCGGCATTGGCAGCGGCCAACGCTCCGGCGAACCCCATCCACGGCCAGGCCTGGCCCGGGAAGAACAGGTGCAGCAGCACAAACACGCCAGCGATGCCGCCGTTGGCCAGCACCTGGCCGGCGTCGCGGCGCGAGCCCTTGGAGAATTTCTCATCCAGACCGGCCTTGCGTCGCTTGAACAGCCGCGACAGCCCGCTGGAACTGATGAAAAACG
>CALDSL010000228.1 GCA_937920255.1 uncultured Anaerolineaceae bacterium
ATCCGCGTCATCGTCGCCGGGCTGGATACCGATTTTCGCGGCGAGCCGTTCGGCTGCATGCCGGTACTCATGGCGCAGGCCGAGCGGGTGGACAAGCTGCAGGCCATTTGCATGACCTGTGGCGAGCCAGCCTGCCGCACCCAGCGCCTTGTCAACGGCAAGCCGGCGCGCTATGATGACCCCATCGTCATCGTCGGCGCCTCGGAAATGTACGAGGCGCGCTGCCGCCAGCATCACGAAGTTCCACGAAGCTGATTGTTCACCGCGAGGCTGCCATGCGCGATTACCATGAATTTTTGGGCGAAGTACTGATCTCGGAGGAACAGCTCCAGGCTCGCATTGCCGAGCTGGGCGCGGAGATCAGCCGGGATTACGCCGGCGACAGCGTGCTGCTAATCTGCATCCTGCGCGGCGGGGTGATGTTCCTCACCGACCTGATCCGTCACATCACCATCCCGGTGGCGATCGAATTTATGGCTGTCTCCTCGTACGGCGTGGGCGGGCGCGAGAGCAGCGGCCAGGTACGCCTGACCCTCGACTTGAACACCAACATCCACGACCGGCACGTGATCCTGGTGGAAGACATCATCGACAGTGGCCATACCATCGCCTCGGTGCTCGAACTGCTTTCCACGCGCAAGCCGCGCACTCTGCGTGTGTGCACCCTGCTGGATAAGAGCGAGCGCCGCGAGGTGGAAGTGCCCGTCAGTTACACCGGCTTTTCCATCCCGAATAAGTTCGTGTTTGGTTATGGGCTGGACATCGACGAGTATTACCGTAATCTTCCATTTATTGGCGTGGTGGATCTGTCCCGCTATGAACCTTGATCATCTCGCAGGAGCATTGTGAGCGCGCTGACTTCGCAGCATTCCCGCTTGTTTGATACCATCAGCGCGGCCGCCGGCCAGCCGGTGTACCTGGTGGGTGGGGCGGTGCGCGACGCAATGCTGGGACGCGAATCGCATGACCTGGATTTTGTGCTGCAAAAGGACGCGCGCGCGGTGGGCAAACGCGTGGCTAACGCCCTGGGCGGCGGCTTTTACATGCTGGACGAAGCCCGCGATACGGCGCGGGTGATCATCCAGGGCGAGGACGGCCGCAAGCAGTTCCTCGACTTTGCCACCTTCCGCGGCCCCGACCTGGAGGCTGACCTGCGCGACCGCGACTTCACCGTCAACGCCATGGCGCTGGAACTGGGCAGTGAACGGCTGGTCGACCCCACTGACGGGGCGCAGGACCTGTTACACAGGCAGTTGCGCCCGTGCGCTCCCACCAGCCTGACCTCAGACCCGGTGCGGGTGATGCGCGCCGTGCGCCTCTCGCTGGCGCTGGATCATCGCATTTTGCCGGAAACAGCCGCCGCCATGCGCCACGCCGCCGGCCTGTTGGAGCGCGTTTCGCCCGAGCGCAAGCGCGATGAACTGTTTCGCATGTTCGACGGCCAGCGGGTGGATACCGCCCTGCGCCTGCTCGACCGCTTCGGCGCACTCCCGACAATTTTGCCCGAATTGGAAAATGCCAAAGGCGTGCAGCAGTCCGCTCCGCACATCTACGACGTGTGGGAGCATACGCTGAATGTGATCCAGCAGCTTGAGGGTTTGCTGGCAGTGCTGGTGGGCGGCGACGCCGGGCGCGCCGCCAACATTCACGCCAGCACGGTGCTGTTGTTCCTGCGCAAGTATCGCGAGAACTTCCGCGCCCATTTTGACGCCTTGCTGACCCCCAGCCGGACGCCGCGCGCGCTGCTCTTTCTCAGCGCGCTGTACCACGATATTTCCAAACCGGAAGCGCGGTCGGTGGAAGAAAGCGGGCGGGTGCGCTTTTTCGAGCACGAGCACATTGGCGCGGATGTGATCGAGCGGCGCGCGCGCGCGCTGTCGCTCAGCACGGTGGAAGTGCAGCGCGCGGTGACGATTGTCAAGAACCACATGCGCCTGCATCACCTGGCCGCCACGGGTAATCCGCCCAGCCGGCGCGCGGTCTATCGCTTTTTCAAAGCGGTAAAAGGGGCCGGGCCGGATGTCTGCATCCTTTCGCTGGCCGATGTGATGGGCACGTACGGGGTCACGCTCAACCAGGAAGTGCTGGAAAATGAGCTGATGGTAGCCCACGCACTGCTGGACGGCCTGTGGGAAACGCCGGAGGAGGTCGTCCGGCCGCCGAAACTGCTCGACGGGCGCGATTTGCAAAAGCTTTTTGACCTGCAGCCCGGGCGGCGCATTGGAAAACTGTTGGAAGATCTGCAGGAAGCGCAGGCAATGGGTAAAGTGTCCAGCCGGGAGGATGCGCTGCGGTTTATCGAACAGAGGGTAAAGAGAGATCCATCTTAAGGGAGGAGTTGTCATGTCGAACCACAAATTCCAGTTGGACTACGAGGAGCACGGCAGCGGTTTACCCGTGGTGTTCGTCCACGGCTTTCCGCTTGACCGCAGCATCTGGAGCCCGCTGGTGCCGTTATTAAAAGACCATGCGCGTTTGATCCTGCCGGATCTGCGTGGCTTTGGTAAAACCGCCATGCCAGAGGGCGCCGAACCGTACAGCATGCGCGTGCTTGCCGATGATCTGCTTGCGCTGGCCGACCACCTGGAGCTCGAGAAAGTGGTGCTGGTGGGGCATTCGATGGGCGGGTACATCTCGCTCGCGTTTGCGAACGCCTACCCGCAGCGTTTGGCTGGTCTGGGGCTGGTGAGCACCCAGGCCGCTGCTGATACGCCCGAGAAGCGCCAGGGTCGCATGAAGACCGCCGACGCGGTGCGGCGCAAGGGCGTGGCCCGCGCGCTGGAAGGCATGGCGCAGAAGCTCACCACCAACCCCGACCTGGTGCAACCCATCGCCGCGCTGATTAACGGACAGAACCCGGCCGCCGTCATCGCCGCGCTGAAGGCCATGGCCGAACGCCGCGATTCGACCGGCAATCTGGCCGATATCAGCGTTCCGTCCGTGGTGATTTCCGGCGCGGAAGATGGCGTCATCCCGCTTGAACGCTCCCAGGAGATGAACCAGCTCCTGGGCTGGTCGTGGCTGGTGGAGGTCCCGGGCGGCGGGCATATGCCCATGATGGAATACCCCGCGCAGGTAGCCGACGCCCTGCACCGCTTCTTCCATACGGTGGAGTCGAACCGGTAGGCGCAGCCGGATGACCGTCCGCGCATAACGAACTACGAATAACCGAACCTGCGATGCGTAGAGACGTAAGATTTTGCGTCTCTACCGCTTTATGTTCAAATAATCTATCCGAGAGAACTCATGTAGAGGTGAAGCATTCGGTCAGGCCCAGGTATATCAAGAAACGGAAATCTCCGAATGCTTCACCCAAGCCTCTGCCGGCTGCAGCGAGAGTGTTATCGAGTGTGCCCGGGTGAAGCATTCGGAGATTATTGCCCCTAGACACGTCTCAGCTCGACCGAATGCTTCACACCTACATTTGTATTTTCTTTGCGGAAGGGTTTCGCAAGACTCACAAGGCTGCATCTAATAGTTGCGAGCAATAACATTGCCGCTTACGGGTAAATCTGATTCAAAATCGGCGCGTAAAAACAACGGCAGCCGTTGGCGTGCGAACAGCCCTCCACAGGCAGGTGCGGGACCTTGTCTTTCTCGTATACTCCAAAGGCTTTCTGGCACTGTGGGCAGCAGTCATTCTGCACAAAAATACGGATGGCGCTGACGCGCGGATTGGCCTGCATTTGCTTGAGCGCCACCGATGTTTCCGACCACTGGCTGAGGTCTGCGCTGCAGTTGGCGCAGTGCACGGCGTCGTCAGGAGAAGAAGCGGAGCAGCGGGTACA
>CALDSL010000229.1 GCA_937920255.1 uncultured Anaerolineaceae bacterium
ATTGGGGTCTGATCGGCACCGCGCGCATCAACCGGGCGCTCATCCCGGCGCTGCGGCTTTCGCGCCGTAGCAAGCTGGCAGGGGTTGCCAGCCGTGACCTGGAGCGCGCCAAAAGCTACGCGCGCGAATGGCGCATCCCGCGCGCCTATGGCAGCTATGCTGATGTGCTGAGCGACCCGTCGATTGACGTAGTGTATAACTCACTGCCCAACCACATGCACGCCGAGTGGACCATCATGGCCGCGCGCGCCGGAAAGCACGTGCTGTGCGAGAAACCTCTGGCGCTGAACGTGGAAGAGGTGGACGCCATCCACGCCGCGGCCAGCGAGAACAACGTGGTCATCGCCGAAGCCTTCATGTACTACCACCACCCGCAGACGCACCAGGTATTGGACCTGCTGCGCAAAGGCGAGATCGGGGAGTTGCGGCTGGTTTCGGGCGAGTTCAGCTTTCTGCTCAGCGACGGGAACAACATTCGCCTCAACCCGGCTTACGGCGGCGGCAGCATCTGGGATATCGGCTGCTACCCCATCAGCTACAGCATGCTGGCGCTGGGCCAGACCCCGCTGGAAGTGATGGGCTGGCAGGTGACAAGCCAGAGCGGTGTAGACCAAACCTTCACGGGTCAGATGCGCTTTGCTGGCGGGGTGATCTCCCAGTTCCGCAGCAGTTTTGCCCTGCCGCAGCAGACCGCCATGCAACTGCGCGGCACCGGCGGCGATATTCTGGTGGCGGCGCCGTACCAACCGCACATGGGCGGCAAAATCACCCTGCGCCGCGACGGCAAAGACCGCCACATTCGTACCAGCTCGATCAGCCCGTACCTGTGCGAAGTCAACGACATGGCCGCCGCGGTGCTGGACGGTAAACCGCAGGGTTTGCCGCTGGAGCAGAGCCGCAATCACATCGCCGTCATCACCGCCCTGCTCGAATCGGCGAAGACGGGGAAGCCGGTCTTGTTGTGATTTTTTCTGCGCATAGGTGCGTGTAATCGCGGGTAGGGTGCGCCTAGGCGCACCCTACCCGCGATTACACGCACCGCGAAGAACGCTTCTCGATGATTTCCCGCTACGACCCACTCCCGCTGCTCTGGCGTGGGATTTTGGGCAGCAGCCATTCCAGGAATGCGCCTTCGCTGCGTGTTTGCAGCAGCACCTTGCCAGGCCCCTGCAGGTCCACCACCAGCCCTTCACCGCCCAGCACGGTGGATTTTAATCCGCCGGCCGGCCGCACGCGGAAGTTGACCTGGCTTTCGAATGCCACCAGGTGGCCGGTATCGACGGTGTAACCCTGCCCGGGCATCAGATCCATCTCGTAGATGGCACCGTAGCTGGAGAGGATCAACTGGCCGGCGCCCGAACAGCGCAGCATGATCAGCCCTTCGCCGCCAAAAAAGGTACGCGCGCCGGACCATTTGGTATCGATGGTGATTGTTTCGGCCGAGCCCAGGAATGAGCCGGACTGCACCAGCATATCGCGGTTGCCAAGCTCCAGCGCGAAAACGTCGCCCGGCAGCGACGGCGCCAGCAGCACCTCGCCGCCCATTCCGGGCGCGCGGAACACGTTGGTAAAAAACGACTCCCCGCCCAGCGCCGCGCGCGCCAGCGACTGCAGCAGGCCGCCGCGCATTTTGGTCTCGATGATTACCCCGGTGGACATGCCCACCATCGCCCCCGGTTCAGCCAGCAGAGCTTCATTACCAGAAAGCTGCACGCGGGCCACGGAATAGGAAGGTCGGTAGAGGACTTCGATATTCATGCGGGTCTCCTAATGGTTGAGATTGATCTGCTATGAATGATAGCACGCTTTCCCCACCCTACTCAAAACCCGAGAAATATGTTAAACTCTCTTCTCACCAGTAAGCAATGGAAGTTTACATTGCTGCTTTCCGCCTCTGGCGGCGCCCACGGCGCTGTCTGGGGGCATACCCGAGGAAAGGAGGATCCCTTTAAATGCGCAGTTATGATGTTATTCTCATCGTCCATCCTGATCTTGACGAGACAGCCCTGAATGGTGTTGTTGATCGAGTCAAGACCTGGATCACCGACGCTGGCGGTTCGGTTGCGAAAGTAGAGCCCTGGGGCAAACGCCGCATGGCTTACACCATTCGCAAGCAACGCGAAGGCCAGTACGTTCTGGTAAATGCTGAAATGGCGCCCACGTTCACCGCTGAACTGGAACGCAATTTACGCCTGCTGGAACCGGTCATGCGCCACATGGTTTCCGCGGTTGAATAATTGCTTCAGCCCGCAGTAATGTAATGGCTAACCAGTCAGGCTAGGAGAGAAACATGAGCCGAGGTTTGAACAAAGTTATGATCATAGGTCATCTGGGACGGGATCCGGAAATGCGGTACACCCCGTCCGGCCGGCCTGTCACCACCTTCTCGGTGGCGACCAGCCGCACCTGGAACACAACCGACGGCGAACGGCACACCGAGACGGAGTGGTTCAATGTGGTAACCTGGGGCAACCTGGCGGAGATCTGCAAGCAGTATCTCACCAAGGGCCAGCAGGTGTACATTGAAGGCCGCTTGCAGACCCGGCGCTGGGAAGACACCGATCAGGTGCGCCACACCAGCGTGGAAATTGTTGCCAGCGAAATGATGATTCTGGGTGACCGGCGCGATGCAAATCACGGACAAGCTGCTGAACCCCCTATGCCTGATGAGTTAGGCGAAGAATACCCGTTCTAAGCCTTTTTGTTTGATGGAGTAAGTAAGCATGAGTGAAGATAATGTGATGGAGAACGAGCAGCCTATGGGCGGCCGGCGCTATGTTGCCCGCCCAAAGATTTGCCAGTTCTGCGCAGATAAAAACCTGAAGATTGACTACAAGGCCGCGGATATGCTGCGCCGCTTCGTCTCCGAAGACGGCAAGATCCGCCCACGCCGCCAGACGGGCACCTGTGCCCTTCACCAGCGTGAACTGGCCCGCGCCATCAAGCGCGCCCGCCACATCGCGCTGTTACCCTACGTTGGGGAGACCTGGACTGACGTCGTCCGCTAAACTGTTCCCTGACAGTGCCAACACCGGGGGCATGGGTGTTACTGCCCGTGCCCCTTTTTCCAAATTGTAAAGGTCGCCCTATGGCAAAAACTCCAACGCCAAAATTTGTCACCAAAAAGCACCTGGCCCGCATGGAACGCGAACGCATCCAGCGCCGCTACCTGCTGACCGGCAGCCTGATTGTGCTTGGCCTGATCCTGGCGATTATCCTGTATGGCGTGATCGATCAAACCCTGGTCAAGCCCAATCGCCCGGTGGCCACCGTGGATGGCGAAAATATCTCACTCAAGACCTTCCAGTCACGCGTGAAATTCAACCGCATCCAGCTGATCAACCAGTACCAGCAGACCTACCAGTTTGCCCAGTTCTTCGGGCAGGACCCGAACACCGGCTACTTCGCCAGCACTTTGCAGCAGATCGCGGGCCAGCTTCAGAACCCGACGATTATGGGCAGCGGCGTGGTGGACCAACTGGTGGACGAGCGCTTGATCGCCACTGAAGCCGAGAAGATGGGCATCACTGTCACCGACGAAGAAGTGGCAGCGCGCATTCAGGAATACTTTGGCTACTATCCCGAGGGAACGCCGACCCCCGAGCCGACCGTAGCCGTGCAGCCCACTTCGACCCTGAGCGCCACGCAGATCGCGCTGTTGCCGCCCACCCAGGTGCCCACCGAGATCGTTGAAGGCACCCCGGATGCGACCCAGGCCGCCGCCGAGCCGACAGTTGCGCCGACCGAAGAAATCACCGCGGAACCCACCTCGGACGTGACCGCCACACCGGAACCGACCGCGACACCGTACACCGAAGAAGGCTTCCAGACCACGAAGAATGATTACTTCACCAGCCTGAGCGAGTATGGCATCACCGAAGATGACTTGCGCGAGATTTTTTACTACGACATCCTGCGCACCAAAGTTCTGGAACAGGTGACCCAGGATACGGAAACCTCTCAGGAACAGGTCTGGGCGCGCCATATCCTGGTCGCGGACGAAGCCACGGCGCAAACTGTGCTCGGGCGACTGGCGGACGGTGAAGACTTTGCCGCGCTGGCGGCCGAGTTCTCGACCGATACCTCCAACAGCGAGTCGGGCGGTGATCTGGGTTGGTTTGGCCGCGATGCAATGGTCACTCCCTTCTCTGACGCCGCGTTTGGGATGGAGATTGGCGAGATCAGCGACCCGGTGCAGACCGATTTCGGTTACCACATCATCCAGGTGCTGGGCAAAGAAGTCCGCCCGCTGAGCACGGAAGAATTGCAGACCGCCAAGGATGCTGCCTTCGAAGAATGGCTGAGCAACCTGCGCACGGACGAAACCCGCGTCAAGATCAATGAAGATGTCTGGTCTTCCGCCGTTCCGACCGAGCCTGCGTTCACTCCGCAGTAAACAAAACAAGCTAACAAAAATAAGACACCGGCACCAATCACGCCGGTGTCTTATTACTTCCGGCAGCTCTACTTCACCATCTCTTCGCTGACTTCGTCCAGTCGCAGGCTGATGATCTGGCTGGCCGAATCACGGCCCATAGTCACGCCGTAGATCACGTCCGCCACCTGCACCGTATTGCGGTTGTGGGTGATAACGATAAACTGCGTGTTTTCGCTCAGCTCGTTCAACAGATCGCGGTAGCGCCCAACGTTGGCTTCGTCCAGCATCGCGTCGACTTCATCAAGGATGCAGAACGGTGTAGGCGATACCTTGAGCAGCGAGAACACCAGCGCCACCGCCGTCAGGCTGCGCTCGCCGCCGCTGAGCAGGTTCAATGCCTGCTCGCGCCGTCCGGGCAGCCGCGCCTCGATATCGATGCCGGTTTCGTTCAGGTTTTCTTCATCGGTCATGTGCAGCCGCGCGCTTCCCCCACCAAACAGGCGCGAGAACATAATCTTAAATTCGGCCGCCACGGCGTCAAATGTCTTGCGGAACTCGCGCCGCATCAACTCATCCAGTTCGGAAATCACCTGGCGCAGATCGGTGTCGGCTTTGTGCAGGTCGACCACCTGGCCGGAGAGGAAATCGAAGCGCTCTTTGACCGACAGGTATTCGCTCTGCGCCTCAAAGTTGACCGCCCCCAGCCGGCGAAGTTGCGCGCGCTGGCGGTTAATACTCTCTTCGATTTCCGGTGAGAGGGATTCGATGGCAGGCAGTTCTTCCACCATCCCCTCCAGCGGCAACGGGCTTTGGCCTGCTTCTTCGCCGCTGTAGTCAAACGCTACCAACCCAAAATCTTCTTCGATGCGCCGGCGCAACGACGCGGCGGTTTCACGCTGGCGCGCCAGTTCAAGCTGGGTCTGCGAGGCATAACGCTCGGCCACCGTGGCGGCCTGCTGCGCGGCAAGCTGGTTGCTCTGCTGGTTGGCGTATTCCTTCTCCTGCACCTGCAGCGCCTGCTCGGCCGGTTCAATCTCCGTGCGCAGCGCGTCGATCTGCTGGTTGAGCGCCTGCTCCTGCGCGCGGGCTTCGGCGCGTTCGCCTTCCAGGCGCTGCAGCGTGCTGGCGGTTTCCTCCAGTCGCTGGCGAAGGCTAGCCTGCTGGCGCTGGTTGTTTTCCAGCGCCTGGCGGTATTCCGACAGCCGGCCCTGCACGTCCTTCACTGCGCGGTTGATGACCGCCGTCTGTGTGTTCCAGTGCGCCACCTGCGACTGTAATTCGTCCAGCGGCAGATCCGCCAACCCGCGGCTGGCCTGGCGCACTTTGTCTTGCAGTTTGGCGATATCGGCTTCGGCTTTTTCCATCTCCGCCGCCACCTTGTCAATCTCTTCATCCGTGCGCTGGAGCTGGCTGTCCAGGTTCGAAAGCTGCCCGGCCTGCCATTCCTGCTTCTGGATCACCTGCTGGGTTTCCAAAACAGCCTGCTGGTGCGACTGCGCCGATTGGGCATAGGACTGGCCGGCGGCTTTGGCGTCGCGGTCCAGGGCTTTTCCGTGCTCTTGCAGCCGGGAAAGCTCACTTTCCACCTGGCGCACCTGCTCCTGCGCCGCGCTGACCGCGTCGCTGGCAGCCGCGAGCGTCTCGCGCAGTTCCAGCATCTGCCGCGGCCGGGCGATTACCCCTGTGCGGCCTTCCTGACCGGCCGCCACCATGCCGCTGCCCCAGAACACCTCGCCGCGCAGGGTCACCGCGCGCGCCGAGGCGGGAAGCTGGCGGATTACACGCCGCGCGGCATCGCGGCTGCGCACCACCACCACCTGCCCCAGCAGCAGGCGCACCACCGGCAGCAATTCGGCCGGGGCCTGCACCAGTTCCGACGCCACGCCGACGCAGTCTTCGTCTTGCGGGCAGTCCAGCGGCGCGACGGTTCGCGCGCCGTTGGGCGGGAAGAGAATGGCGCGGCCTTTTTCGCCGCTTTCCAATAGCTGCATCACGTGTTCCAGATCCGCGCGCTCGTCGAGGACCACGCCGTCCAGGCTTTCGCCCAGGCAGGCAGCGATGGCGGCTTCATATTCGCGCGGCACCAGCAGGTCTTTGCTCAAAGCCTGGTAGCGGCCCGCCAGTTTGCCCTGGCGCGACGCCTGCAACACGAATTTCGCGCCATTATTCAATCCGCTGAGCGATTTTTCAGCCTGCTCGAGCACGTCCAGTTGCGCCTGCAGGCGCGCGCGCTCGGCTTCGCGGCGCAAGCGCTCTTCGATGGCCTTTCGCCGCTGCCCTTCCAGCTCCTGAACACGCTGCTGATGGGCTTGCAGGTCCGACTCAGCCTGTTTCTGCGCGTCTTGCGACTGCTTGCGGCGCTCTTCGGCCTGTTCCAGCTTTTTCTGCGCATTCTGCAAAGCCGTTTTTCCGCTC
>CALDSL010000230.1 GCA_937920255.1 uncultured Anaerolineaceae bacterium
ACCATATCCACCGAAATGGGGCTTTTCCAAAGCCCGTAAGGTTGTTCGATCTTCGTCTGCATTTTCACCGCCCATGTTCGCTCAGAATAAAAACACAAGGCGATCCAAGGATGCGGTATCCTTCGATCAGCCTTGTGCTCGATTGCCGGTCTAACCTCTTAATGGGAAAGGTATGGTCCGAATTTTTCCACCAACCGGTCGCGCTGCTGCAACCCGGTCAGGCGCTGCTTGGCCTGCCCATTGACAAACAATACCAGCGTCGGCACGCTCATGATCTGGAACTGCATGGTCAGGTCAGCGCTCTCGTCCACATCCAGCTTGGCGAGACGCACCTTTCCGTTCCATTCCTTGCCCAATTGCAGCAAAATCGGCTCGAGGCGCTTACAGGGAGCACACCACACCGCCCCAAATTCCAGTAAAACCGGTACATTCGATTCAAGAACTTCGCGCTGGAAGTTTTCCTGGTTCACAACCAGAAAATCACTCATCTTCGTGCTTCTCCTTGGCCTGTTTTTTCAGGTCGCGCGGCCGCCAGAGCTGTACCAGCTCGCCGTCGACCTCGAGATTCAAATCGCTCCACTGGTGGAGCGGCAGGGCAATGTGCGCCAGCGCCGCTGTGGGCAGTGGAACCACCTGTTTGGTCAAAACCTGAAGCACGGCTTCCAGTCCGGGGTTGTGACCGATCAGCAGCACCCGCTCGATTGCGTCTGGCAGCGTGCGCACCATGTCAAAGTAAACCGAAGGTTCGGCCAGGTAGAAGGAGTCGAAATACTCCACCTCCCCGGAATAATCCATTTCCTTCACAATCGCTTCAGCGGTCATGCGCGCCCGCAGCGCCGGTGAACTGAGAATACGCTGCGGGACCAACTCCTGTTCGTGCAGAAGCTTGCCCATCAGGGGCGCGTCAATTTCACCGCGTTTGTTTAATGGGCGGTCGAAATCTTTAATGTCATTATCTTTCCAACTGGACTTCGCGTGGCGCATCAACAGCAGGGTTTTCACAGCTACCTCCAAGCATGGTACTGGTATAACCTGTGTATGAAAAAATCTGAGGCAAGTATAACATGAAACACCCCTGCCCGAACCGGCATCGAAGCGCTTTGCGGCGCGAATTCTAGCCAGATGACCGGGTACGCATCCCTCTTAGGTCTATTGACGTTCTATTTTTTTTAAGCTAGCATAAGACCGTGAAAGAAAAAACCAGCACCCTGTTTCTTCCGTCGTTGATCATCGGTGACCTGCTCGCGATTTTGATGGTCACGCTGTTGGGATTCAGCTTTCACGGTGAAAGCATCGCCAGCCCGCGCTGGCTGACCACCTTCCTGCCGTATGCCGCCGCCTGGGCGCTGCAAGCTCCCTGGCTGGGGTTGTACGAGCCTGAGATCGCCGGCGACTGGCGCAAGTCGTGGTGGCGGGCTGCGCTCAGCGGCTTGCTGGCCGCTCCGTTGGCCGGCCTGCTGCGCGCGATGATGCTCAGTTCGGTGGTGATACCCGTGTTTGTGATTGTGCTGGCGCTCACCGCCGCCGCAGGAATGGCTATCTGGCGCATCATGTTCAGCATGCGTTCGCCGCAAGTGGGGAAAAATGGATGAGGCTGCCCTGATTCGCTTCGCGCAACAAGGCGACCTGGACGCATTTAACCGGCTGGTGCTCATGTACCAGGATATGGCCTATAACCTGGCCTATCGCATGCTTTCCGACCCGGCCGGAGCGGAAGACGCCACGCAGAATGCTTTCCTTTCGGCGTATCGCAACCTGTCCAGCTACCGGGGCGGCTCGTTCCGCGCCTGGGTGTTGCGCATGGTCACCAACACCTGCTACGACGAGCTGCGCCGCCAGCACCGCCACCCCACCACCGCGCTGGAACCGATGGATGATCAGGACGATGAGGAGATCGAATCGCCGCGCTGGCTGGCGGATGACAGCCCATCGCCGGAGCAGGAGCTGGAATCCACTGAATTGAATGACGCCGTACAGGATTGCCTCAACGGCCTGCCAGATGATTTTAAAGCCGTGATTGTCATGGTGGATATCGAAGGTCTGGATTACCAGGAAGTATCGACCGTGATTAATAAGCCGCTCGGCACGGTCAAGAGCCGGGTGGCGCGCGCTCGCATGCGTCTGCGCGAATGCCTGCAGCAGTATGGGGAACTTTTACCCGCTGAATTCCGTCTGCAGGATGAGGAACGCGTATGAAACAGCAGCAACTAACCAACAACGACTGGCAGCTCCTTTCCGAATACCTGGACGGGCAGATTTCGCCGCGCGACAAAGCCAGCCTGGAAAAACGATTGCAGACCCAGGTTGAGCTTCGTGAAGGGCTGGAAGAACTGCGCCAGACGCGCATGATCCTGCGCTCCGCGACCAAACAGCGCGTACCCCGCAACTTTACGCTGACACCCAATATGGTCGAAAAAGCGCGGCCAAAACCGTGGCTGCGCTTTGTACCGGTGCTTAACTTTGCCTCCGCCGCCGCGGCGCTGGCCCTGGTGGTGGTGATGGTGTACGGTCTACTGCCGGGCGCCGTGCCGGCCAGCGCGCCGGCTGCGCCAGCAGCCACGGAAGCCGCGTCACTGATGGCCCAGGAAGCCGCACCGGCGGCTGATGCCAGCGCGGAAGCGCCGGACATCATCATGTGGGGCGGCGGCGCGTACGGCCTGGGCGGTGGCGGTGATATGGGCGGGATCAGCCCCCCGCCGATGATGCAGGCGGCGCCGGTCATCAAAGACCTGAACACCCCGCCGGAGGCAGCCGCGCCAGAGATGGGCATTCTGGAAGCCCCACCAGCGGCCGGGCAGCCCGCCCCGGAAAATCGTATCGCGCAGAATCCGCTGGAAGGCTCGGAACCCATTCTGGGAGTGGTCCCTCCGGAGGAGGCCAGGGCGGAAAACCAGCGCCAGTTGGCCCAGCAAGCGGTCGAAACCGCGCGCGAGGCGCAGCCAGCCGAGCGGAATTGGGTGGTCCCGGCGGTGGTGCTTGGCGCGGTCGCGCTGGCGGCGGCGCTGTCATCGTACATCTTGCGACGGAAGGCCGCGGTTTGAGCGAACTCCCCGACCGGTTCTGCGTGAAGTGTGGCGCAGAACTGGTACACCAGGAACAATTTGGGCAGGTCCGACCGACCTGCCCTTCTTGTGGTTGGATCTATTTTGCTGACCCGAAAGTGGCGGCCGCCGTGCTGGTGGAATGTGACGGCAAGGTGCTGCTGACCCGGCGGGTCAACCAGCCGCACCAGGGGTTATGGTCGCTGCCGGCCGGTTTTGTCAATGCCGGGGAAGACCCGGCGCGCGCCGCCGAGCGCGAATGCCTGGAAGAGACCGGACTGGTGGTGGAAGTTACCACGCTGGTGGATGTCATCGCCGGCCGCGAGCACAGCCGTGGCGCGGATATGATCATTCTCTACCGCGCCAGGGTCACCGGCGGGCAGCTTCAGCCGGGAGATGACGCCGACCGCGCCGAATTCTTCGCCTACGACGCACTGCCCGAACTGGCATTTGCCGCCACGCGCAAAGCGCTTGGTCTGATCTAATTTCTGCCCCCTTTCAAAACTGTGATTGAAAATGGACCGCGCGTCCTTTATACTGGGTTGGCTGGTACTCTGTCGAACCC
>CALDSL010000231.1 GCA_937920255.1 uncultured Anaerolineaceae bacterium
CTGATGGATATCGCCGTGTCGGAGAAGGATTACCTGGCGCGCGAATTCCTGGATTGGTTCGTGGTTGAGCAGTTGGAAGAGGTCACCGGCATGGAAAAATTGCTTCGCATCGCCCAACGTGCCGGCGAACGCAATATCATTATGCTCGAGGCCTATCTCTCGCATGGTGGCGACGAGGATTAATCCTCGCGGCTTGAATTCAAGAAACCGGCCGGGCGCGAATGCCCGGCCGGTTTTTGATTTGTTTAGGCGAACAGCACGTACAGCCCCCACATGATGATCATCACCGTGCCGATGGCAAAGCGCAGCAACACCGCCCAGCCACACCCGGCAGCCATACTGCGCGCCGAGGCAAACGCCTGCTCGGGGTCGCGCAAGCGCAGGTATTCCATCACGAACAGCGCCAGCAGCGCCGCCACCAGCCCGCCAAAGGGCGGGAACACCAGCGTGCCAATCACCCCGGCCAGCAGCGCCACGCCGATGGCCAGCCAGCTCGCGCCGCTCTGGCGTGCCTTGGCTCCCATGATGATGTTATCCAGCACGCTCCCGGTGACGGTGAATATGCTAATCACCACCATCAAAATGATGCTGCCCGTGCTGAACCCGGTGACGATGAAGTACACCAGCGCGGCCACCCAGATGATCGCCAGGCCGGGGACGATGGTGGTCAGCAACCCGAACAGACCGATCAACATTACACCCAGAACCACAAACGGTAAAACTGCCTGTCCAAACGATTCCATGCTCTCCTCTGTTCGGTCTTACGGACGGATCACGTCGACGCCGCCCATCCACGGGCGCAGCACTTCCGGCACCACCACGCTGCCGTCGGCCTGCTGGTAGTTCTCCAGCACGGCGATCAGCGTGCGCGGCATCCCCAGACCCGACCCGTTCAAGGTGTGCACCAGGCGGGCTTTGCCGCCATCCGCCGGGCGGTACTTGATGTTGGCGCGGCGCGCCTGAAAGTCTTCCGTATTCGAAACCGACGACACTTCCAGCCATTCCCCCTGCCCCGGCGCCCACACCTCCAGATCGTAGGTGACGCGCGCCCCAAAGCCCAGGTCGCCAGTACATAATTGTACCACGCGGTAGGTAAGACCCAATGCAGCGCAGGTCTGCTCGGCGTCAGCCAGCATTTTCTGCAGCTCGGCGGCCGAATCCTCGGGCTTGCTGTAGATGTACATTTCGACCTTGTCGAACTGGTGGCCGCGCTTGATGCCACGCACGTCGCGCCCGGCGCTCATCTTCTCACGCCGGAAGCACGGCGTATAAGCCGTCAGGCGCATGGGCAGCGCCGCCTCATCCAGAATCTCACCGGCGTATAGCCCGGTCAGCGGCACTTCGGCAGTCGGCACCATCCACAGGTCTTCTTCCGCGTCGTGATACAGGTTATCGACAAACTTGGGAAGCTGGCCAGCGGCGAAGAGCGTGTCGGCGCGCACCATGAAGGGGGTGTACTTCTCGGTGTAGCCCTGGCGGATATGCAGGTCGAGCATCCAGGCGATCAACGCGCGCTGCAGCCGCGCGCCGGCGCCGCTGAGCACGTAAAAGCGCGAGCCGGTGATCTTGACGCCCTGGTCAAAATTAATGATCCCCAGGCGCGTGCCGATATCCCAGTGCGGCAGCGGCTCAAAATCGAACTGCGGGATCTCGCCCACCGTGCGTACCACCACATTATCATGCTCGTCCTTGCCCACGGGCACATTCTCGCCCGGCAGGTTGGGGATACCGGCCACGATGCTCTGCAACTCGGCTTCCACGGCGCGTACGCGCTCGTCACCGGCAGCAATTTCATCGCCGACCTTACGCATGGCCTCAATTTTTTCCTGGCGCTGGGCGGGGTCTTTCGACTGGCCGATCTCTTTGGAAACGCGATTGCGTTCTGCTTTGAGCGCCTCCACCTGGTTGAGAATCTGCCGCCGCTCAACGTCCAGCTTCTGGATGCGCTCGACCACCGACGTGTCCATGTTGCGCAATTCCAGCGCCCGGCGCAGCACTTCCGGCGTCTCTCGAATGATATTGATATCCAACATTGCAGCACCTCCGTCGTTCAACAGATACAAAAACGCCCCGGTCCTGGATGCAGGACGAGGGGGCGTCTCGTGGTGCCACCTGCTTTCGCCGCCGCGCT
>CALDSL010000232.1 GCA_937920255.1 uncultured Anaerolineaceae bacterium
CCCGGTCCGCGCGTTCCTGCGTGCGGCTGATATCCACCATGTAGTTCTCGACCACCAGTTGGATCTGGTCGGTGGCCTGGGTTTTGAGCATTTCCTGCGAGCGGATATAGTTGATCGTACCCATTAACAGAACGGGCACGGTGGTGAGCACCAGCATGACTGACACCACCAGTCGAACCAGGCTGCCTTTGAATTGCGGGGATTTTGATGCTTGCTGCGTAGATGACCTGATGTTCATCCCCACTCCTTATTGATTCATTTCCCACACCGGCTGGTTGGATAGAATGCGTTGAATTTGCTCGGGGAACCGGTCGGGGTCAAGTGGTTTCCCCAAAAAGCCGCTGAACCCCGATTCACGCGCTTTTTTGATCTGCTCCTGGCTGGCTTCGGCGGTCACCGCCACCACTGGGATGGCATTGAACCGGCTGCACTGGCGAATTTTCTTCAGCGCGCCGTAGCCATCTTCGTAGGGCAGGCGGATGTCCATCAGGATCAGGTCGATGCGCGGCAGCGTGTCGGCGTACTCTACCACTTCGTAGCCCGAGGTTTTCCACTCGCAGTGGATGCCCATAAAGCCGAGCAGACGCGCGATCAGCACAAAGTTGGAGACGTTATCTTCCACCACCAGCACCGTGGCATCTTTGGGAATGCCGGCTTTGCGCGGCGTGGTGTTGGGCGAAATGGAGAAACGGCCGGTGTCGGGTTTGTTCATGATTTTTTCCTGATCGAGTTATCCCACAAACTGGGTAATGGTTTCATAGAACTTATCGATATCGATCGGCTTGTCGATATAGCCGTCGCAGCCGGCCTGCAGCGTGCGCTCGCGGTCGCCCTTCATCACATTTGCGGTGATGGCCAGGACAGGCACGTTGCTTAAATGCGGAATCGCCTTGATCTTTTTGGTCAGGGTGTACCCGTCCATCTCGGGCATGTTGATATCCATTAAGATCAGGTTGGGGGTGAGGTCTTTGACGAGTTCCAGCGCCCGGAAGGCGTCTTCCGCTTCGACAATCTGGTAGCCCTCGGCCAGCAGCAGGCGGCGGACGAGCACGCGGTTATCGGGATTGTCTTCAATATGGAGGATGACTGTGTTGTCGTGCATCAAAGCTCCGGTAATGATGTGCGTGATATATTCTATTGTTCGTTCAGCAAGGTTCGCGCGCTCCCCGAGGCGATGTCCCCCCGTGTGATGCAGGCATAGCGCGGCACGTTTTCATTATAACGGGAACGCTTGCGCGAAAGCCCGGCCCTGATTTTCATTTTTGCAAGGTTTGGAGGAGCTAACGAAAATGAAGAGGAATCAAAAACGCCCATCCGGTGGGGTGGGCGCCATATCTCAGGAGCGGGTGATGGGATTCGAACCCACGATATCTTGCTTGGGAAGCAAGCGTTCTACCACTGAACTACACCCGCTGGTGCCAAAAATTATACCAGAAGGGGGATGAAATGGGAAGGAAATCCGTTGGCGCGCCGCAGCTTCGACAAGCGCCGCCCCATCCTCGCGCTGCTCTTCCTCTATGGTATAATGATTCGGAATTTGACTCGTACCACCATGGCAAAATCATCTTGATAGCATCTCTGAGGAGAGTTCATTGGCAATCAACCCACTAAACTGGCTGATGGGGCTTTTTTCCCTGGACATTGGCATTGACCTGGGTACAGCCAACACACTGGTCAATGTGCGTGGCAAGGGAATCGTCATCAACGAGCCATCCTGGGTTGCGATCGATAAACGCAGCCGCAGGCCGTTAGCCATTGGGGCGCAGGCCAAGGAAATGGTCGGGCGCACGCCCGCCAATGTGATTGCCATTCGCCCGCTACGCGACGGCGTGATCTCGGAATTTGAAATCACGCAGTCCATGCTGGGGTATTTTATCGGCAAAGCCCACCAGCAGTCCATCGTTCCCATGCCACGCCCGCGGGTGGTCATCGGCATCCCCTCCGGCGCCACCGAAGTGGAAAAACGCGCCGTGTACGATGCGGCCATGGCCGCCGGGGCGCGCGAAGCGTATCTGATCGAAGAGCCGCGCGCGGCGGCGCTGGGCGCCGGGCTGCCCGTTTCGGAAGTGCGCGGCAGCATGGTGGTCGATATCGGCGGCGGCACCACCGAGGTGGCCATCATCTCGATGGG
>CALDSL010000233.1 GCA_937920255.1 uncultured Anaerolineaceae bacterium
GGCGGTTTCCAGCAGCGCGCCGGCTTCGAGCACCTCAACCGCCCCCGCTGACGGTGCGCCGAATTGCGATTCCAGCGCCGCCAGTGTGTTTGCGCTCATCAGCAGCGGGCGGCCCGCGAACGCGCGCGGCGGCTGGCCTCTCCAGGCCGCGCGAAAGTCTGCCAGGGGAATATTGTCGGTGATGGTGGGAAACGGCGCCACCAAGGCGAAGACCCAGGTGGAGAGGGCTTCTTCCGCGCCGGAGACGGGCTGCAGCGTCCAATCCGCCTGCTCGCCGGCCCGGGCCAGGCGCGCGCCGGGCGGCAAATCTGGCCCGCTCGCGAACAACACCGCCGCGGCATCCGAGATCGAGACGGTTATTTCGCCCGGCGCGGGCGTCGGACTAGAGAGCGGAAGTGGGGTCAAAGTCAGCGCCGGCGCCGGCTGCCGGGTTGCGAGGGTTGTCGATCTGGGCGCCGGTTCATCCGCCGGCGCAGACGGCGCGGAGCAACTTGCCAGGAGCAGGATCAATAATCCGAGAACATTCCAGTACGGTGATTTGGCAGCCATGATGCAATGATTATACGCCAGCCTGTGCCAGCCATCCAATTTTGATAGCTCCTGACAGGATTCATCCGTATAATGAGGGCGTATTGCATTGTAGAAAGGAACACCGCTATGCGAGAAGTTGCAGTCATCGGGATCGGGCAGACCCGTGTAGATGAACAATGGGATAAATCGCTGCGCGAACTGGCCGGAGACGCTTCGCTGGCCGCGCTGCAGAACGCCGGCGTGAACGCCGTGGAAAGCGTCTATGTTGGCAATATGATGTCCGGCTCGGCCAACAAACAACAGCACCTGGGCGCCTACATCGCCGACTGGCTGGGGATGCGCTACGCCGAAGGGCTGCGGCTGGAATCGGCCTGCAGCTCGGGCGCGGCCGCCTTCCGCGCGGCGCTGATGGCCGTGGCATCCGGCGCGGTGGATAGCGCTCTGGCGGTGGGCGTGGAAAAGATGACCGACTCGCCTGGCTCAGAGATCACCGCCGAGCTTGCCACCGCCGCCGACGCCGACTGGGAAGTGGCCGAAGGCCTGTCGTTTGTTGCGCTCAACGCGCTGGTGATGCGCCGTTACATGCACGAACACGGCTGGAAGCACGATGATTTCGCGCCCTTTTCCATCAACGCGCACGCCAATGCGCAGCACAACCCGTACGCGCGCTTCAACCGCAACCCCATCACCGAGAAAGATTACCAGCGCGCCCACATGGTGGCCGAGCCCATCAACCTGATGGACGCCTCACCCATGGGCGACGGCGCCGCCGCGGTGGTGCTCGTTCCGGCGGAGATGCTCGGCCGCGATTATCCCGGGCGGCGCATCGTGGTGGCCGCATCGACGGCTGCGACCGATACCATTGCCGTGCACAGCCGCAAAGATCCCACCTGGCTGCGCGCCGCCGAGCTATCGGCCAAACAGGCATATGACCAGGCCGGCATCGGCCCGGATGATATTGACTTCTTCGAGCTGCACGATGCCTTTTCGATCATGGCAGCGCTTTCGCTGGAAGCCGCCGGGTTTGCCGGTCGCGGCCAGGGCCCGCGGCTGGGGCTGGATGGCGACATCCGCATCGGCGGGCGTATTCCGGTGGCCACGCGCGGCGGGCTGAAAGCGCGCGGCCACCCGGTGGGCGCCACCGGCATGTACCAGATTGTGGAAACCGTCGAGCAACTGCGCGGCACGGCTGCCGGCACGCAGATCGACGGCGCGCGGATTGGCATGGCGCAGAATATCGGCGGCAGCGGCTCGAATATTTTGACGCATATTCTCAAGGTGGTGTAACCATGCTTCTCAGATGGATCATCCTCCTGCTGGCGGTTTCCACGCTGGCGGGCTGCGCGCTCTTTCCCGGCAACCAGGGCGGCAGCATGTTATCCTCTTCGCGCAGCCGCATCACCGCCCCGCCGGCAAACCCCGCCGACATGCTGCAAGTGGTTCAGGCCAACACCCAGTTCGGCCTTGACCTGTACCAGCAACTTCGAGCGCAAAGCGAAGATAACCTGTTCTTCTCGCCCTACAGCATTTCGCTGGCGCTGGCGATGACCGAGGCCGGCGCGCGCGGCGAGACGCGCGAAGAGATGGATCGCGTGCTGGGCTTTGACCTGCCGCAGGGGCGGCTGCACCCGGCCATGAACGCGCTTGACCTAGCCGTGCGCGCCGCTCCACCGACCGAAATGGACGAGGAAGAGAGGGAAAAAGCCTTCCAGTTGAGCATCGCCAATTCGGTGTGGGGGCAGGAAGGCTACCCGTTCGAGCAGGCCTACCTGGATCTGCTGGCCGAGCAGTACGGCGCGGGCCTGCGTCTGGCTGACTATGCGAATGACCCCGAAGCCGCCCGCGAAGCGATCAACCGCTGGGTGAGCGAAGAAACGCGCGAAAAGATCCAGGATCTGATCCCGGAACGCGCGATTACAACCGCAACGCGCCTGGTGCTGGCCAACGCGATCTACTTCAAGGCCGGCTGGCGACATCCGTTTGACCCCGAAAGCTCCCGCCCGGCCGAGTTCACCCGCGCTGACGGCAGTACTTCCGACGTGTGGATGATGGCCGACAGTGGCTACTACTCCTACGCCAGTGGGGACGGCTGGCAGGCCCTGGCGCTGCCCTACGTGGGTGGCAAGGCCAGCATGGTGGTGCTGCTGCCGGATAGCGGCCGGTTGGTCGAGTTTGAGGAGCAACTGGACGCGGATGTGCTCGGATCGATCCTCGGGCAGATGGAGATGCAGGATGCAATTGTGTACTTCCCGCGCTTCAGGTTTGACTCGAGCTTTGAACTGGCCAAGACGCTCGAACAGATGGGCATGGTGCTTGCGTTTGACCCGGACCAGGCCGATTTCAACGGCATGGCCGCCACCGACGAGTTGTACATCAGCCGCGTGGTGCATAAGGCCACCGTCGACGTGGACGAGGCCGGCACAGAGGCCGCGGCGGCGACGGCGGTGATCGCCGCGGCCGGCGCCGCTCCGGACGAGCAGGAGCCGGTGGTCTTCCGCGCCGACCGCCCGTTCCTGTTCCTGATCCGCGAGGACAGCACCGGGACGATTCTCTTCCTCGGCCGGGTAATGCAGCCCGAGGAATAAGGCGCGTTTTTGTAGTAAACCCCTTTACCGCGAAGGTGCGAAGATCGCTAAGAGAACGCGAAGAAATTAAATAAATCCTTCGCGTTTTCTTTGCGATCTTCGCACCTTCGCGGTGAATCGCTTGACCAAAGAGAAGTGAAAACGTTCTAAAACGGTTTCGATGTTGCCAAATGGCATTTTTCGCGTTAATATTGGTATGTGATGGATAGAACAAATTTGCCAGTTGTCACCCTCGACCGGCTGAACGCCTACCGCGCGGACACGTTCCGCGCGCGGGGGCATTTGCGCCTGACCTCCGCGCGCCAGGCGGTCGATTTCGTCAACCAGCGCGGGTTTATCTTCTTCTGGCCGATCAAGGGGGTGACCATGCCCTCGCTATGGGTGGCCGCCGCGGGTGACCGCCCGGTGCCGGACGAGCACGATGACCCCGGTCACGTCACCTGGGGCTGGAAAGATGACATGCTGCCCAAGCGGGTATGGTTCTACACGCGCATGCTTCGCAAGCGCAACACGATCATTTCGCTGCAAACCATCTCCCACTTCTACGCGCTTTCCCCCAACTACGGCAGCCCGGAAGAGGATTACCTGATCGAGTATGACGAGGGGCGCATGCCGCTTGAGACCAAACAGGTCTACGAAGCCCTGCTCAAAGAAGGCCCGCTGGATACGCTGGCGCTCCGCCGCGCGGCGCGGCTAGCGGGTTCCAGCAGCACCACGGCCTTCAACCGCGCGCTGGAAACCCTGCAGGTCGATCTTCGCATCCTGCCGGTGGGGGTCAGCCAGTCCGGCGCGTGGCATTACTGCTTCATCTACGACCTGGTCCACCGCCACTACCCCGATCTGATCCAGCAGGC
>CALDSL010000234.1 GCA_937920255.1 uncultured Anaerolineaceae bacterium
GTTCCCAAGCCGGTCGACGCGGTGATGCATTTTGCTTCGCCGGCCAGCCCCAACCCGGCCTCTCCCTACGGGTATACCAACCTGCCGATCCAGACCATGAAAGCCGGGGCGCTGGGCACGCTCAACACGCTGGGCGTGGCGCGCGCGCACAATGCCCGCTTCCTGCTCGCTTCTACCAGCGAAATCTATGGCGACCCGCTCGAGCACCCGCAGCGCGAATCCTATTGGGGCCATGTGGATCCCATCGGCGTGCGCTCAGTATACGACGAAGCCAAGCGCTTCGCCGAAGCGCTGACCATGGCCTACCACGGTTATCACGATATCAATACGCGCATCGTGCGTATTTTTAACACCTACGGCCCGCGCATGCGCCTGGACGATGGCCGCGTGGTGCCAAACTTTATCCAACAGGCATTGCGCGGTGAGCCGCTCACCATTTACGGTGACGGCATGCAGACTCGCAGCTTCTGCTACGTGGACGACCTGGTGGAGGGGATTTACCGCCTGCTGCTTTCGGACGAGCACTGCCCCGTCAACATTGGCAACCCGACCGAGACCACCATTATGGAATTCGCTCGCACCATTAACCGCCTGGTGGGCAATGATGCCGGCGTGGCAATGAGGCCGGCCCTGCGTCTGGGAGACGACCCCCAGCGCCGCCAGCCGGATATTACCCGCGCGCGCGAAATCCTCAAGTGGGAACCGGCGGTAACACTGGATGACGGCATCAGCCGCACCATCCCATACTTCAAAAATAAAATGGGGTTGGCATGAAAATATCGAAACGCAAAGAAATTTCCCGCTTTATGCGGTTTGCTACAGTTGGTGTGATCGGTGCAGTGGTCGATTTTAGCATGTTCAATTTGCTGGCCACCGTGCTGGGCGTACGCCCGGTGGTGGCGCAGGTGTTTTCATTCAGCGCGGCGGTATTGAGCAACTTTATCTGGAACCGGTTGTGGACCTATCCCGATTCGCGCAGCAAGCCGATCCAATCGCAGATGATTCAGTTTATCCTCATCAGCGTGATCGGGCTGCTGATCCGCACACCATTCTTTGTTTTCCTCGAGCCGAACCTGATCCGCTTTTTCTCGACCATCCTCCCCACCGGTACAATAACACCAACCTTCGCCGGGCATAACGTCGCTCTGGCAATGGCCATTGTTGTGGTTATGTTCTGGAATTTCCTCGCCAACCGGTTTTGGACGTACAATGATGTAGATCAGCCAAAAAAAATGAACCATGAACTCGATGAGCGAGAAAAAACCACCCCAAGAACCGTCCGCAGGTGACGCTAACGCGCCGGCGCGCACGCTGAAGGAACTCCTCGGACTGGCTGCCAACCCGCGCAATGGCGATCTTCCACAGGAAGACGCCGGCATCGCGGAAGTGCTGCCGTTTCCGTTTCTGGCACTGGTAGGCCAGCAGGAGATGAAGCTGGCGCTGCTGCTGGCGGTAATCAACCCGGCGGTGGGCGGCGTGCTGCTGGTGGGGCCGCGCGGCACGGGCAAGACCACGGCGGTGCGCAGCCTGGTGGATCTGCTGCCAGACGTGGAACGCAGCGCCTGCCATTACGGCTGCCTCCCGGAGGATATCGAGAGCGGCGGGATGGACGCCGTCTGCCCCGAATGCGCGCGCAAGTACGGTGAAGGCCGCCCACTGACCCGCACCGACCGCGTGCGGCTGGTGGAACTGCCGCTCAACGCCCGCCTGGAAGACGTGATCGGCGGGCTGGATGAGCTGGCCGCCCTCAACGACCGCATGCGGCTCAAACGCGGCATCCTGGCCGCGGCCGACCGCAATATTCTCTATATCGATGAAGTCAACCTGCTCAAGGATGAAATTGCCGACGCCATTCTGGATGCCGCCGCGCAGGGCAGCTACACCGTGCGGCGCGGCCCGGTGGCGGCCACCTACCGCGCCGGCTTTGTGCTCACCGGGTCGATGAACCCCGAGGAAGGCCGGCTGCGCCCGCAGATGATGGACCGCTTTGGGCTGCGCGTGGTGGTGCGCGGGCTGGAAGATGAAGCCGAGCGCATGGAGGCCTACC
Source organism: uncultured Anaerolineaceae bacterium (assembly GCA_937920255.1). Classification (GTDB taxonomy): domain Bacteria; phylum Chloroflexota; class Anaerolineae; order Anaerolineales; family Anaerolineaceae; genus CALDSL01. The sequence continues at coordinate 2,048 of CALDSL010000234.1, forward strand.
GGCGCGTGCGCGCGTACCGCGAGAACCCACGCCAGGTCATCAATGACTATGCGCAGGCGACCAGTTTTGCCCGCCAGGAAATCCAAACCGCCCGCGCGCTGCTGCCGCAAGTCACCCTGCCGGATGTGGTCGCGCAAGCCGGGATCGCCCTGATCCAGCGCATGAAGATTGCCTCGCTGCGCGCGGAACTGACCCTGCTGGAAAGCGCCCGCGCCCTGGCGGCGGCCGATAACCGCGCCGTAGTGCGCATGGATGATCTGCACGCCGTGGCGCCGATCGCGCTGCGGATGCGCCGCTCAGACTTTATGACCCGCTTTTTTGAAGTACAGGCCGCGGAAGACGGCGAGCTCAACGATGCGCTGCGGGCTGCGGACCTCGAATCACAGGAGTAAATGATGACCCCTCCGGCTCGAACGAGCACGCACCGCGAACGATT
>CALDSL010000235.1 GCA_937920255.1 uncultured Anaerolineaceae bacterium
TCTACAAATATGGTACAATTGTTCTGTAATCGATCGCGGTTACACACTCTAATCTTGTTGCGTTCTCGATAAGGAGGAAGCAAAATGTACCACACCATTATTATCGTCGGCAATCTGGGGCGCGAGCCGGAAATGCGCTACACCCCCGGTGGCCAGGCAGTCACCAACTTCTCCGTTGCAACCAATCGTCAATACCAGGGCACTGATGGAAACATGGTCAAAGAGACCATTTGGTTCCGCATTAGCGTCTGGGGCAAGCAGGCGGAATCCTGCAATACCTATCTGCACAAGGGCAGCAAGGTCCTCATCGAGGGCCGCCTGCAGCCCGATCCCGCTACCGGCGGGCCGCGCATCTGGAACCGCCAGGACGGCACCCCCAATGCCTCCTACGAGGTCACTGCCAGCACGGTACGCTTCCTCTCCTCGCGCGGCGAGGGTGAAGGCGGCATGATGGGCGAGGGCATCGGCGAAGCGGATTCCGGGGACGATATCCCCTTCTAGACCGCCGCGCGGCGCAACCTGATGATGGATCGATTTGCCGTTTTAGCGGAAATTGCGCGTCAGAACTTTGAGGCTCGCACCCAGGCGCGTGACCAGGCGCTGGCGCAAGCGCGCCAGCTCACCCGCCACGCCGCCCACGCTATCCGCGCCATTCATCGTAACGAAGAAGACCTGGCCCAGGAACACCTGGGCCAGGCTCTCGTTCTGGTGGAGAGCCTCAAGCACGACCTCAAAGCCTACCCGGATCTGTACTTTGCCGGCTATACCCAGGACGCGATCAAAGAATTTGCCGAGGCCAGCATCACCCTGGCGCTGATCCTCGACCGGCCAATGCCCATGCCGGCCGATATGGGCATCGAGACCGCCACCTACATCAACGGGCTGGCCGAGGTCACCGGCGAGCTGCGCCGCCGCTGCCTGGATATCCTCCGCCAGGGCTACTCCAGCGAGGCCGAACGCCTGCTTGGCTGGATGGACGATATCTACTCGCTGCTGGTCACCATGGATTATCCCGACGCCATCACCAACGGGCTGCGCCGCCAGACCGACCTGGCGCGCGGCATCGTCGAGAAGACGCGCGGCGACCTGACCCTCAGCCTGCGCCAGCAGCAGATGCAGTCCGCCATTCACGCCCTCTCGCGGCAGCTATCCTTGCAGGATCTGCCCGGCGAGGCGGGGCAGGATGACCATGAGGATGCCAAAGACGATCCGGGCTTCTGAGATCGGGTCGTTTCTCTACTGCCGGCGCGCCTGGTGGTATCGCCGTGAGGGCGTGGAACCCGAAAACCAGGCCGAGATGGCAGGCGGCACCGTCTATCACCAGCGCCACGGCCGGCAGGTGGTCGCCTCCGGTTTGCTGCGCGCCGCCGGGTTTGCGCTGCTGCTGCTGGCGCTGGCCCTGCTGGCGGCTGGACTGGTGCTGCAGTGGATGGGCTGATCCTCATCCTCGGCGCGCTGCTGGCGTTGGGCGCGCTCTTCCTGCTGTGGCAGGCCGCGCGCCAGCGCCGCGCAACCGGGCTGCCTGCCGGCCGGGTCATCTCCTCTGATACGCGCGCCTGGGGCAAGGTGGACAAACCCCTCTTCGACCCCGTCAGCGGGCTGACCGGCAAACCCGATTACATCGTCGAGCAGGGCGGGGCGTGGATCCCGGTGGAGGTTAAGAGCGCCTATGCTCCCGCCGTGCCCTACGATGGGCACCTCTACCAGCTCGCCGCCTACTGCCTGCTGGTGGAGCGCACCTCCGGCAAGCGGCCCCCGTACGGCATCCTGCACTACCGCAACCGCACCTACGCCATCGACTACACCGCCCAACTGGAGGCGAGCCTCAAAGATCTGCTGGTGGAGATGCGCCAGGAAGAGCGCTACGACGACGTACCCCGCTCGCACGAAGACCCGGCCCGCTGCGCCCGCTGCGGCTACCGCTCCACCTGTGACCAGAGGCTGGCATAATGCCTGGCAGCGGTGAACGCGAGCGTGCCCAATCACATCGTATGGGCGGCAATCATTATGCAAAGACGCCATATCCGCAACCTCGCCGGCAATTTCGCCCGCTATGTTCTATAATTGACCTATGCTGCAACCGCAAACCGCACCCTCCCGAATCGCTGTTTTCTCTCACCCCCGGCTGGAGGACTCGATCGACGAAGCCGCTCAGGTGGCCGCGTTCCTGCGCGAGCGGGGCGCCGGCCGCGTCGACCTGTTCTCACTCTACGAAGACGGGGTCGAAACCCGTTTGCGTACCGGCGATTATGACCTGGTGATCGGCCTGGGCGGTGACGGCACCATGCTGCGCTGCGGCCACCTGGTGGCCGGCAGCGCCATTCCCGTGTTGGGCATCAACATGGGGCGCTTTGGATTTCTCACCGAGGTGCGCCGCGGCGAGTGGCGCAGCGTGCTGCCCCTGCTGTTCGAAAAGCGCTTCTGGCTGGAAGAGCGCATGCTGCTGCGCGCCGAGCACTGGAGCGAAGACAGCCTGCGCGGCGCGTGGGACGTGCTCAACGAAGTGGTGGTCTGCCGCGGCCAGTGGGTGCGTCCCATCCGCGTCCAGGCCACCGTCGACGGCGCCACCCTCGCCACGTATGTGGCCGACGGGCTGATCGCCGCCACGCCCACCGGATCCACCGCTTACGCCCTGGCGGCCGGCGGGCCGATCATGCCGCCCGAGCTGCGCAATATCCTCATCGTGCCCGTCGCCCCGCACCTTTCGGTCGACCGCGCTGTGATCCTGGCCGAAGGCGCGTGCGTGGAGATGACCGTCTACAGCGACCACGACGCCGTCTTCAGCGTCGACGGGCAGAGCGCCGTGCCCATGCGCCAGGCCGACCGCGTGCGCGTGTTTAGCGGCGAGAGCAATGTGCATTTCATCCGGTTTCAAGACCCGGCCTATTTTTACCGCAACCTGACCGCCTATATGGAACAAAACCCATCCGCCAGCGGCGTCCGCTGAGCCAGAGAGACCACCGATGACCCAGGACTTCTACACCCCCACCTACTGTGCCAACCATCCCGACCGGGAGACCAGCCTGCGCTGCAAGCGCTGCGACAAGCCCATCTGCGACCGCTGCGCCGTGCTCACCCCGGTGGGCTACGTGTGCCGCGAGTGCATGAAGAACCAGCAGAAGGTGTTTGACAACGCCGCCTGGTACGACTACCCCCTGGCCATGCTCATCGCCGGCGGCATTTCCTATGCGGGCAGCCTGGCAGCCGGGTTGATGGGCTTCTTCACTTTCTTCATCGCGCCGGTGGTGGGCGTCATCATCGCCGAGGCCGTGCGCTGGGTGGTGCGCCGCCGCCGCTCGCGGCTGCTGTTCCGCATGGTGGCCCTGGCCGTACTGTTGGGCAGCCTGCCGCGCGTGCTGATTGTGCTGCTCAACCTGCTGGCCGTTTCTGGCATGTTGGGTGAAGGCGGCGGGGGCATCCGCGCCGGTGGGTTGCTGTTTGCGCTGCTGTGGCCGCTGGTGTACAGCTTTATCGTCACCAGCACGGTCTATTACCGTATTAGTGGTATCCAAATCCGATAGAAACCGCAAGAGCTTATGATTGTCGAACTGCGTATTGAAAACTTTGCCATCATCCAGCGCCTGGAGCTGCACCTGGCTTCCGGGCTGCTTACGTTTACCGGCGAGACCGGCGCGGGCAAATCCATCATCCTCGATGCGATCGAGGCGCTGGTGGGTGGTCGCGCTGATGCCAGCATGATCCGCAGCGGCTTTGACCGCGCGCTGGTGGAGGCCACCTTCCGCATGCCCGAGGCCAGCCGCGCCGCCATGCTGCAAATTTTGGAGCGCGAAGAGCTGCTGGACGATGAAGTCGAGGTGACCCTTTCGCGCGAACTGCGCCGCGAGGGCCGCAATATCGCCCGCGTCAATGGCCGGTCCGTCAGCCTGGGGCTGCTGCGCGAGTTGGGCAGCTTCCTGGTGGATATTCACGGGCAGTCGGAGCACCTTTCGCTCTACAACGTGCGCGAGCACCTGCACCTGCTCGACCGCTACGCCGTATCCGAGCCGCATCTCGCGGCGTACCGCCAGGCGTACGCGCAGCTTACCAGCCTGCGCCGCGATCTGGCTTCCCTGCGCCAGACCGAGGCCGACGCCGAGCGCCGCACCGACATGCTCAATTACCAGGTGCAGGAGATCGAGGCGGCGCAGTTGAAACCCGGCGAGGAGGAAGAACTGCGCCAGGAACGCGAGCGGCTGGCCAACGCCGAAAACCTGGCCTCGCTGGCCCAGCAGGCGCTGCAGGTGATGGATGAAGGCACGCCCGAGGCGCCTTCGATGACCGACCTGGCCGGGCAGATGGTGCAGGCGCTTAACGCCATCGCCAAAATCGATACCAGCCAGTCCGAACTGGCCGAACAGGCCGCCGCGGTGGTGGACAGCCTGGAAGATATTGCCATCGAACTGCGCGACTATCTGGAAGGCATGGAATTCAATCCGCGCCGGCTGGAGCAGGTGGAAGACCGCCTGGATCTGATCAGCAAGCTCAAACGCAAGTACGGCGGCAGCATTCCAGCCGTGCTCGCGTTTGCCGAGGACGCCCGCGCCCAGCTTGACACCATCCTGCACGCCGAGGAGCGCATCGGGGAGCTGGAGGCGGAAGAACAGGCCCTGCTGGGTAACCTGGCCCGCCTGGGGCTGGCGCTTTCGGCGCACCGCAAAGCCGCCGCCGGGACCCTGGCCGCAGGCGTGGAGTCCGAACTGGGCGATCTGCGCATGGAAGGCGCGCAGTTTGCGGTGGACATGCACTTTCAGCCCGACCCGAGCGGGGTGCCGCTGCCCGATGGTCAGGTGGTGGCGTTCGATGCGACCGGTTTTGACCGCGTGGAGTTCCTGGTTGCCCCCAACCCGGGTGAAGGCCTCAAGCCAATGGTGAAGATCGCCTCCGGCGGTGAGACCTCGCGCCTGATGCTGGCGCTCAAGAACACGCTGGTGCGCGCCGACCCGGTTCCGACCCTGATTTTCGACGAGATCGACCAGGGCATTGGCGGGCGCGTGGGCAGCGTGGTGGGCGAAAAGTTGTGGCGGCTGGGCCGCCAGCACCAGGTGCTGTGCGTCACCCACCTGCCGCAGTTGGCCGCCTTTGGCGATCTGCATTTCCGCGTGGGCAAGCACGTAGAAGATGGCCGCACCATGACCGACGTGGAAAAGCTGGAAGACGGCACGCGCCTGGAAGAGCTGGCGCAGATGCTCGGCAGCCTGACCGACGTCAACATCAGCGCCGCGCGTGAGACGCTCGACAGCGCCCGCCAGCGCGCCGGTGAGCTGCGCAACGTATCAGCCTGACCGGTCCAACAGCGTACGGCCGGATGGATTATCAATTTGCCTGTTGGAAGCGCTCACAGGTCCACTGATTTGGACTATACTTATTGTAGAAATCGCTGTTTCACCGCAACTTACTGGTAATTTCAACACAAAAAACGGATATCGCGTAAAATACAGACCCTGCTCGCCCTGCACGACTGGATTGTAGATTACCACCTCATGTTGCGAATCCTCCTCCTCGGTTCCCCTGCTGTGATGCAGGATGGGCAATCTGTGCCCATCCTCCGCCGCTTGCCGCGCACGCTGCTGTTTTATCTCGCCTGCCATCCAGAGCCGGTCGGCCGGCCGCAGTTAATGCTGCTGTTCTGGCCGGATGCGACCGAGCCGGTGGGTCGGCAGCGCCTGCGCGAAGCGCTGAGCAAGCTGCGCAGCCAGTTGGATGACGACAAGTACTGGATCGTTGACCAGGACCGTGTGGGTCTGAACTTCAACAATGTGTGGGTGGATGTGCGCCAGTTCGCTGAAGTGGTAAATCGCGAGTGGCGCGTTCTGCAGCAGACGCCGCGCAACGTGCCCCTGCCCGGGCCGGTGTACCAGCGCGTGCGTGATGCCCTCGAACTGTGGCGCGCGCCGCGGCTGATGCCCGGCGTAACCCTGTACTCTAGCCAGGCCGTAGACGACTGGCTGTCGGCCGCCTCCCAACAGTATGAGAGTCTGCGCGTTTTAATGCTGGAACGGCTGGCCCATCACGAAGCTGCGCGGGGCGACCTGTTGAGAGCGGTGTATTTGCTGCGGCAGGCGTTGGAAACCGATGAACTGAACGAAGCCCTGCACGTGCAGATGCTCACCTGGCTGCGCACGCTGGGGATGCGCGCGGAACTGGCGCAGACCTGTGAGCAAATCCTCAAGCTGTATGCTGAGGAAACCGGCGGCCCGCCGCCGGACGAATTGGGGAAGCTGTGCCAGCAGAGCCTGCATGGCGATCCACAGGCGCTGCCGCCGCGCAATATGTGGCCGGTGCCCGAGCGCATGCACCTGCCTTTTGTCGGCCGCGTGTATGCCATGGAACAGTTGGACCTGTTGTTCAAACGCGGCGGCGCTGCGCTGATTCTGGGCGAAGCCGGGGCTGGCAAGACCCGCCTGATGCAGCATTTTGTCGAAACGCGCACCGTCCCGGCACGGCTGTTGCTGGCGCTGTCGCACTCGGCCGAGAGCAGGCTGCCGTTCCAGCCACTGATCGAGATGCTGCGCGCCTGCATCCGCGATGATGAATGGCGGCGGCTCGATCCGGTCTGGCTGTCAGCGCTGGCGCCGCTCATGCCCGAACTGCTGCGGTTTGATGGATCGAAGCAGGCAGTGCCCGCCAGCCGCGCGCACATCTTCGAAGCGCTGCGCCAGTTGCTGCTCTCGCTGGATGAGCGCGAGCGCCTCTTACTTGTTCTGGATGACGCCCAGTGGAGCGATCAGGCCACGTTGGAAGCCCTGGCCTATTTGCAAGAACGGGGACTGTTCGAACGTCGCGGGCTGCTGGTGGTATGCGCGCGAGGCGGAGAGTCAAACCCGGCCCTGGACGAGTATCTTTCGCAGGCGCACGCCGAGGAAAAAATGCTGCGCCTGACGCTGCGCCAGCTGAGCAAAAGCGAGATCGCCGATCTTGTCCGGAATGTACTCGACCAGGAACCACCGTTTGAACTGATCCGGCGCCTGGCGCACGATACCGGCGGCAACCCCCTGTTTATCATTGAAACCCTGCGCGCCTGGCTGGATGTTTCCCCCCGCCCGCCGCTGGAGTCCATTCAGAAACTGCCGCCACCGGCCAGCATTCAAAAACTGCTGCACGAACGCCTGCGCAAGTGCCAGCCCAACGGCCGGGCAGTGCTGCAGGCCGCGGCAGTCATTGGCCACCATTTTACGCCGGATATGCTCGAGCAGGTAACCGGGCTGGCGGACACGGAAGTGATGTCCGCGCTGGAAAACCTGGAAACCCGCTACCTGGTGCAGCCGGATGAACCGGCCAGCTTCACCGGGTACGTTTTCGTCCACGATAAATTCCGCGAAGTGCTGTTGAAAGAACTGACCCCGGCCCGCCGGCGCCTGCTGCATCAGCGCACCGCCCAGGCGCTGGAATCTGCCAACGGCGCCCGGCCGGAGGTGCATGCAGCCGTGCTGGCCGAGCATTTCGAGGCCGCCGGGGATCCTTTGCGCGCGTTCCATTTCTGGTTGGATGCCGCGGCGCATGCGCTCAGCCTGTTTTCGTACGCGGAGGCCAACGCGGCCTTTCGCCGCGCCGATGACCTGCT
>CALDSL010000236.1 GCA_937920255.1 uncultured Anaerolineaceae bacterium
AACAGGAGTTTGCATGCAAAAACCACGAACCGGTGCGCAAATCCGGCAGCAATTTATTGACTTTTTCGTCGAGCGCGGGCACACCTTTGTGCCTTCCTCTTCTCTCGTCCCCGGCGGCGACCAGACCCTGCTGTTCACCAACGCAGGCATGGTTCAATTTAAAGACGTCTTCCTGGGCACCGACACGCGCCCGTACACCCGCGCCGTTAACTCGCAGAAATGCATGCGCGTGGCCGGCAAGCACAACGACCTCGACGATGTTGGCCGCGACGACACCCACCATACCTTTTTTGAAATGCTGGGCAACTGGTCGTTTGGCGACTATTACAAAAAAGAAGCCATCGCCTGGGCATGGGAACTCCTGACCGAAGTCTACTGCCTCGAGAAAGATCGCCTGTGGACTACCTGTTTCAAGGACGACAAAGGCAATATTCCCACCGACGAAGAAGCCTATAACGCCTGGCTTGCCCAGCCGGGGTTCGACCCCAGCCATGTGCTGTATTTTGGTCGTAAGGATAACTTCTGGGAAATGGCGGAAACCGGGCCGTGCGGGCCGTGCAGCGAAATTCACATCGACCGCGGGCCGGATTTTTGCAACATGCGCGATGTCCCGGGTCATGTCTGCCAGGTCAACGGCGACTGCACCCGCTATACCGAGCTGTGGAATAACGTGTTCATCCAGTACAACCGGCTCGGCCCCGATACGCTCGAACCGCTGCCCGCCACGCACGTGGATACCGGCATGGGCCTCGACCGCCTGGTGGCGGTGATGCAAGGCGTCGATTCGAATTACAAGACCGATATGTTCATGCCGATCCTCAAAGCGGTACAGGCGATCACCGGCGACAGTGACGAGCAGCGTGACGCCAACCTGACGCCTTACCGCGTCATCGCCGACCATGCCCGCGGCGCGGCGTTCCTCATCGCCGACGGCGTGGTTCCCGGTAATACCGGGCGCAATTACGTCTGCCGCATGATCATCCGCCGCGCGGCGCGTTTTGGCAGCAAGATCGGATTGAACAAACCCTTCATGGCGCGCCTGGCTGATGTTGTCATTGACCAGTACGGCGCATTCTATCCCGAACTGCGCAAGAATAAGACCGCCATCCTAGCCAACCTGACGCGCGAAGAAGAACGCTTCCGCCGCACGCTGGATAGCGGCCTGAGCCAGCTCAATCTGCTGCTGGCCGAGGCCCGCGCCGCCGGCCAGACCGTGCTCGACGGCCGCCGCGCCTTTGATCTGTACGCCACCAACGGCCTGCCAGTCGAGTTGACGCGCGATGTGGCCCGCGAGCAGGGCATGGAAGTGGATGAAAGCGGCTTCCGCGCGTCGATGGAAGAGCACCGCATCGCCTCTGGTGCCGGCAAAGCCTTTGGCGCGCTCGGCGGCGAGGGCGTGGATGTGTACCGCGCGGTGGTGGAAGAACTGCAGTCGGAAGGTAAATGGCCATCCGGCGGGGTGCAGTACGATCCCTACAACAGCGTCGAGCTGGAAACCACCCTGC
>CALDSL010000237.1 GCA_937920255.1 uncultured Anaerolineaceae bacterium
TTCAGGCACGTGTTTCCGTAGAAGTTCGTTCGCCCCACCTTTTGGGATTAACCGCTGAGAAGCGAAGAGCGCGAAGGAAACGCGAAGAAAGTTAAATCAAAAATCTTCTTCGCGTTTCCTTCGCGCTCTTCGCTTCTTCGCGGTTTGCCTTTGCGTTCGTGGTCAAAAAAGTTTCTGCAACTTGAAAATCACCGCTTGACATTCATCTTTCTTAATGGCATACTCAAGGAGCGGTGGGGGGAAACGCCGCCTGACAAAGCCATACTAAACAGAGGAGGTGGTGTCTACAATGGACAGTACTAGTAGTATCGTTACCGCTGCGGCATCCCTCCTCGGTCTCCGATAACGGATGCCGCAGCAAAAAGTTTGAAGGAAAAGCCGCCTGTGAAGGCGGCTCGACCCTTTAAAATCCCCAGTGGTTAATCATCGCCAAACGAAACGCCGATGTCGCGCGCGGTGCGCACCGAATCGCCGTTGACGTCCACCCGCTTCGGCACGGCCAGCGCCTCCTCCAGCGATACATCCACAATCTCTCCTCCACGCAGCGCGACCATGCGCCCAAAACCGCCCTGTACCGCCAGACGCATCGCCTCAGCGCCGAACTGGGTGGACAGCCAGCGGTCAAATCCGGTGGGGCTGCCCCCGCGCTGCAGATGCCCCAGCACCGTCACGCGCGATTCGACGCCGCAGTTCTGGGTGATGGCGGCGCTGACCCGCTCGGCGATGCCACCCAGGCGGGGGGTGTAGATCTGGTCGCCGGGGCGGGAATACACCTGTTCTTCCCCCTGCGGGCGCGAGCCCTCGGAAATAGCCAGGATGCTGAACTTCAGCCCCTGGCGCGCGCGTTCGGTCACTTTTCGGCACACGGACTCGTAGCGGAATGGAATCTCGGGGATGAGGATCACGTCCGCGCCGCCGGCCAGCCCGGCGTGCAGCGTGATAAAGCCCGCGTCGCGCCCCATCAATTCGAGCAGCATGGCGCGGTGATGCGCCTCGGCGGTCGAGTGCAGGCGGTCGAGCGCCTCCATGGCGATATTGAGCGCGGTGTCAAAGCCAAACGTGAAATCCGTGCCGCCGATGTCGTTATCGATTGTCTTGGGCACGCCGACGGCCGGCACGCCGCGCTGGCACAGCTTGTTGGCGATGTGCAGCGTGCCGTCGCCCCCGACGACGATCAGCGCGTCGAAGCGCATGGCCTGAATGCGCTCAACAATCAGATCAGAGGTATCTTCGACCACTGTTTTTCCGTCGCGTTCCACTTTGCGGGCAAAGGGATTGCCGCGGTTGGCCGTCCCCAGAATGGTTCCACCGCGGGGCAGGATGCCGCGCACGGTTTCGAGCGTGAGCGGGAAGATACCATCTTCGCTGATAAAACCGTCAAAACCGTCTTTGATGCCCAGCACCTCGCAGTGATAGGCGCGGATGCCGGTCATCACCGCGGCGCGGATCACCGCATTGAGGCCGGGGGCGTCGCCGCCGCCGGTAAGTATGCCAATTCGTTTCATGCTACCTCCTCGCCGCGATTTGCGCGGTTGCTATTATTCTAGCGTAAAAACCGGTGCGCCTTGCGAGTCAGGCAAAATGATGGATTAGTAAAGGAAGAGACGCAAAATCTTGCGTCTCTACAATGGCCGTTAATAGGATGAACGATCAAACACGGCCGGCGCTAATTGTCGTAGACTTCGCCCATCATTCTTTCGATGCTGCGCACGATACTCGAAGGCGCGCCCTGCAGGATGACAGCGGGGAAGGTCTCGGGCAACTGCATCCCGTGGAAGGCCTGCCCGCCAAAAACGACCACCGGGTGCAGGTCGGGCATGCGGTCCAGGACTTCCGGCAGGCGTTCCAGGCGGGAAGCGGCGTGCTGGCTGGTGGCCGAGAACAACACCACGCGCGGGCGCAATTGGCTGAGCGTTTCTTCCAGGCGGTCGAGGATCAGATCCGGCCCCAGGTATTTGACGTCCCAGCCGCGCCAGCGCAGCATCACCACCAGCATCAGCAACCCAATCTGGTGCATTTCGCCCGGGGCGCAGGCGGCCACGATTTTGCCGCGGTGCACGGGCGGCATGGAGGCGGAGATCATCCCCAGCAGGCTCTGCATAAAAAACTGGGTGGCAAAGTGTTCAGTGGCGATGGGAATCTCGCCGCGGTGCCAGGCTTCGCCAATTTTGACCAGCGCGGGCTGCACCACTTCGGTCATCACCTCGTCGATATTATAGAGGGCAAAGGCGCGGCGCATAATTTCCAGCGCGGCGGGTTCGTCAAAGCGCAGCAGGACGGTCATCAATTGTTCGGAGAGCAGCACCAGCGAGGTCGGCTTTTCGGGCGCAGGGGCGGGCATGGGGGCTTCGGCCGGGTCGCGGCCGGTCTGGCGCAGTTCGTTCAGGTATTCCACCGCGCGGCTGATGCTCATGCCCGAGTCGATTTGCTGTTTTAGCCAGCGCAGTGTGCTCAAATCATATTCCGAGTACAGGCGGTAGCCCTGATCGCCGCGCGTGGGGGTGGGCAGGCCGTAACGCCGCTCCCAGGCGCGGAGCGTCACCGGCAGAAGACCTAACAGCCGTGAAACCGCTTTGATGTTATATACCGGCAGGCGATTGTCGTGAGCCATTTTTCATCCATTTATTTACGTGCATTTACCAAACCATTTTGATCATATTAGCACGTTTATGAAGTGTTGCATATTGTTTGTATACAGTTTGCACAGAAAGGATGGAAGGCTTTTTGACGGCGAAGTTGTACAGGTTGAGGAAAATTTACCGGCTACGAATAAACCAATAAAAAGCTCCCGGCGCTGAATGTGCCGGGAGCGATGAGCTTGATGAACCCCCTACTTTTTTGCGCGGGCGCCGCGCTCGGCGTTGAGAAGCGCGCGCACATTAATGACGGCCTCTTCGATGCTGTCACCCATGTAGTGGCCGGGGATCTGCTGGCGCAGATCGGGTTGCGCGATGAAGGCACGGCCGCCGTAACCAAACAGAGGCGCGGGTCGCTGTTTTTCCAACCGCGATTGTACCGTTTTCATCTGCAGCGCCGATTCTTTCGAGCCGGAGGAGAGCAGGATCATGGCCGGATGCTCATAACTGGCATAATCCAGCAGGTCTTCCAGGGGGATATCCGGGCCCATGTATTCGACGCGGAAACCGTAGCTGCGCAGCAGGACCGAAAGCATCAGGCTGCCGATCTCGTGATGCTCGCCGGGCGCGCAGCCCACCAGGATCACCGGCGTATTGCGACGGGAGGGGTAGGCCTGCAGCAGCGACATGAGCTTGCCGCGCATGAACGCGCTGGCGAAGTGCTCAGTGGTCACGCGTATCTCGCCGCGGAACCAGGCTTCGCCGATCTGGACCAGCGCGGGCGTGAGGATTTTCGAGAAGATGGTGGGAACATCGAAAATCGCGTGCGCCTCGCGCAGGATATCGCTGGCTTCGGCTTCGTCATGCTGGATCAGCGCCTGGTAAATCAGCGAAGCGTAGCGCTCGGGCGGGGTGGCCTGCTGCCCACGCGGGGCAACCGGCGCGGTGGGCACCACTTCGGGCCACTGGCCGTTTTTCTGCATGGTGCGCAGTTCGTTGACCACGTTGCTGATGGCAATTCCGCCGTCGACGCGGTTTTTCACCCAGCGCAGAATGGCAACATCGCGCTCCGAATAGAGACGGTAGCGGTTGTTGGAACGGTGCGGGTTCAGCACCTCGTGCCGGCGCTCCCAGGCGCGCAGCGTCACAGCGCGGATGCCGGTTTGCGCGCATACCGTTTTGATCGTATATTTTGGGTCGTCAGAAATCTGGTCAATGGTGGACAATGCGGGGCCGCCTTGAGAGGGGAATTCCACGGGTACTATTTTCTATTATAAACAGCGGATTTTGCTTTGCAAGCCTGTTTATCACCCACCGCATCAGGCCATCATGCGCTTGACCATCCGGTCGCTGGTGAGCAGTGCATGGCAATTTTCCAGGCCTTCTTCCAGGGTGGCGCCCAAATAAATGCCCGCCGTGCGATGCACCAGATGGGGGTTCACCGTAAACGCCTGGCCGGCATAGGCAAACACCGGCGGTCGTTTGAGCCGCGAGAGTTTTTCATTGAACCGAACCAGTTCGATGGCGGTCGATTCGGTGGTGGCCGCCAGGATGATCATCGCCGGGTGCTCGTATTTGGCGTAGTCCACCAGGTCATCCAGGGGCACGTCCGGCCCAAGATACTCGACCTGGTAGCACATGCTGCGCAGTAGGACGGCGAACATCAGCGCGCCGACCTCGTGCTGCTCATTCGGCGCGCAGCCGACGAGAATATGATTTGAGCTGCGCCGGCAGGGAAAGGTCTGCATGATGGTGAGCAGCTTGCCGCGCAGGAACGTGGCGGCAAAATGCTCGGTGGTCACGCGGATTTCGCCGCGGAACCAGGCTTCGCCAATTTCCACCAGGGTGGGGGTCAGAATTTCGATGCAGGTCGTGCGCAGATCGAAGTTCTTGTTGATTTCTTGCATGATCTCCGAGGCGCGCAGCTCATCGTGCTTGATCAGCGCGCGGTAAAGCATGCGCACGTAGCGTTTGGCCTCGCTGGCCGGGCGTTGCTCGCTGGTCTTGGGCGCTTCCGGCACGGCGTCCGGCCAGGCGCCTTTCTGGCGCATTTCGCGCAGTTCGTTGACGGCGGAGCTGATGGAAATGCCGCTGTCGACGCGGTGCTTAATCCAGCGCAGCACGGCTACATCGCGCTCGGAATACAGGCGATAATGGTTTTCGGCGCGTTGCGGACTGAGAACTTCGTGCCGCCGTTCCCACGCGCGCAAGGTCACGGGCAAGATGCCGGTCTGTGTGCATACAGCTTTGATGGTGTACTTGGGCTCGTCAGGAAACTCGGCGATTGTCGCCATAAAAGAACCTCGCTGCGATTGGCTTATTTTGTGAAGACAGTGATGTGACAGGTTTGTATAGCGTGAATGTGACTACAAAACGTTCTATATCTTACATGTTTATCCGGATTTCGGCAAGTCATTTTTTCCGTAGCGGGGCGCCGGTTTTTGGTAAATTTGCCTTTCTGGCGTGATTTTTGTACAATGGTTCTGAACCGAATATTACTTTTGCACGAACGCTGCTCGCCACTTTTGAAACCAGGCACGAGCATCGATCCTAGGCAAGGCGGCAAGAAGGATGGAAGGAACATCGAACGATCCACCCTCCTTTGATTTCGAGGGTGAACAGAAAAAAACAGTTGAAAATTTGATGCGGCAGATGGCGGAAACCGGAGCCGCTTTGGAAAAGCTTATCGGAGATACGACCGCGCCAGTCATTGACCCTGCGACCGGCGTTCAGGTTTTGCTGCCCAATGCTCAGCAGTCGCTGCAGGAATCCTACCGGCTGCTGGAGAAAATCTTTGATACCACCGGTATCAGCATTGTCTATATGGACCGCGAATTTGATATTGTTCGCGTCAATCGAGCATTTGCGCAGGCATCCGGCCAGCCTCCGGCGTTTTTTGTTGGCAAGAATTATGTGAAGATGTATCTCAGCCCAAAGGGTGAGAAGATCTTCCGCGATGTGATCAATACCGGAGAGCCGTTTGAGGATGGGCACGACGAGTACACTGACCCCAACCGTCCGGAGCGGGGAACCACCTACTGGCGCTGGACGCTACGGCCGGTGAAAGATCCCCAGGGCAGCATCCTGGGCGTGCTGCTCACTTCGTGCGATGTTACCGAGTTGCAACAGACCCGTCTGGGTCTGGAAGAAAACCAGCGCATGTTCGAGCATTTCTTCAACGCTTCTCCAGACGCGAACATTGTGGTCGATGCGCGGGGAAAGATCGTGCACACCAACCGCCAGGTGGAGTTTGTGTTTGGGTACGATCGTGATGAGCTGGTTGGAGAGAAGATCGAAGCTCTGATCCCGGAACGCTTTGGGCGCAGCCACAAACGACTGCGCAGTAGCTACCACAAAGAGCCGATTACCCGCCCGATGGGCATCGGCTTGAAGCTGTTTGGCCGGCGCAAGAATGGCTCCGAATTCCCGGTGGATGTGACCCTCAGCCCAATCATATTGGGCGGCGAAACCCACGTGATCGCCGTGGTGCGCGATACGACCCGGCGCGTGGAAATGGAAAATGCCGCGCGCAAGCAGGCCGAATACGTCAAGTTGTTGCAGGACGTCGCCGTGGCGGCCAATGAAAGCCATTCGATCGATGACGTGCTCCAGTATGCCATGGATCGCATCTGCCAGGCGCTGAAGTGGCCGGTGGGCCACGCCATCCTGGCCAGGAAAGACAAGGGCCTGCAATCCGCCCGGCTTTGGCACCTGGATGATCCGCAATTGATGGCGCGTTTTCGCAAGGCCAGCGAGGATCAGGATTTCGCTGCCGGTGGGCTACCCAGCGTTGTATATCGCACCGCGCAGCCAGCCTGGTTTGAAGATCTACCTCGCAATCCCGAGTTCCGGCGCGCGCCGTACGCTGAAGAGGTCGGTCTTGTGGCGGCGTTCAGTTTTCCCATTCTTGTTGGCAATGAAGTAGTGGGCGTTTTAGAATTTTTTGACCATCATTATGCCGCGCTGGATCGCTCCTTGCTGGATGTGATGGCCAATATCGGCGCACAGCTTGGCCGCGTGGTGGAGCGCGAGCGCTCGCGCGACGCTCTTCAGCGGTCAGAAGCGCGCTTTCGCGCGATTTTTGAAAAATCGGTGATCGGGATCCAGTTGATCGACGCAGAGGGCAATATTTTGGAGACCAACCCGGCCATGCAGAAGATGCTGGGCTATACCGCCGCGGAACTGCAGCACCTGGCTCTGACTGAAATATCGCACCCGGATGATCTGGAGCAGAACTGGATGCTGCTGAAGTCGCTGCTGCGCGGAGAACACAGCAGCTACCAGATCGAGACGCGCTACGTGCATAAAAATGGCGAGCTGGTGTGGACGGAACTGAGCGTATCGGCGGTGACGGATGGCAAAGGCGTCACCCAACTGGTGATCGTGCTGGTGCGCAACATCACCGACTTGAAGCGCAAGTCTGCCGAGCTGGAGGAAGTGCAGCGCAAACTGCTGGAAAGCACGGAGATGGAGCGCCTCAGCCTGGCGCGCGAGCTGCATGACGGGCCGCTGCAGGACCTGTACGGCGCGACCTTTGCCTTGCAGAACTATATGAGCGAGCTGAATTCGCCGGGAGATATCCGGGAATTGGAAGACGCCAGCGGGATTGTGCAGGATGTCATCGGCCGGCTGCGGAACATCTGTGGCGATCTGCGGCCGCCGGCGTTATACCCGTTTGGCCTGGAGAAAGCCATCCGGTCGCACGTCGAGCGCATCGGGCTGTTGTATCCGCAGCTCCAAATTCATTTAGATCTGATGAGCGACCGGCGCGCATTTACCGAACAGGCGCGCCTGGCATTATTCCGCAATTACCAGCAACTGGTTGCCAATGTAATCCGGCACGCCAGCGCCAGCAACCTGTGGGTCCGGTTGGAACTGGATGAAAGCTGGGTGACGCTGGAAGTTGAAGATGATGGCCACGGCTTCGCGCTGCCCGACCGCTGGGTGGACCTGGCGCGCGAGGGCCACGCCGGTCTGCTGGGCGTTTTGGAACGTACGGAAGCATTTGGCGGCACGATGGAAGTGCAGAATAAATCTCCACACGGCTTGCTGGTGCGCGTGCGTATCCCGCGCGAGCGGATTAATCTGCAAAATTCTCGCGATTAAGGGTCGGAGCGGTCACCCGCACGGTGGTACCCTTGCCCGGGTTGGAAATAATATCGACGAAGCCGTCGACCGAACTGGCGCGTTCCTGCACGCCCACCAACCCCAGATGCCCCTTGCGCGCCATCTCGACCCATGAGTCCGGTACGTCAAACCCGCAGCCATCGTCGCTGATCTGTAGCTCTACATGTTCAGGGTCGAGGCTCAGGCGGACTTCCACTTCACTGGCTTTCGCGTGGCGAACGATGTTCTTCATCAATTCCTGGTAGATGCGGAACAGCGCCAGGCGCGTGTCCTCGTTCAATGCGCGCCGGTCTGGTTGCAGCGCCAGGCCGATGCGCAGATCGGGGTGTTGGGCCTGAAACTGCTCCGCGTGCGAGCGAATGGCTTTCTCCAGCCCAAACGGCGTGAGCACCGGCGGGCGGAGCTGTTGCATAAAGGAACGAAGACCGCGGATCTGTTCCTGCAGCATGTTTTCGGCTTCTTCCAAGCGGGTGGAAGGCC
>CALDSL010000238.1 GCA_937920255.1 uncultured Anaerolineaceae bacterium
TGTTTTTGTGGTATTATCGGTTTTATGCCCTTTCCTAAGAACGAAACCCATAGAGTAGATGGGTGACGTTCCCATAGGCGGTTTTTGACAAGCCGTCCGGGAAGATTCCCGGCGGTCCCGTCCAGCCCCGCTGGGGCTGGACCAGTTGCATCACTTTCTGAGAGGAGAAAGGAAGTTATGAAGCAAAAGCTGTTTGGTCTGTTAAGCCTCGCTGTTGTGCTCGCCATGGTTCTCGGCGCGTGCACCCCCGCGGCGCAAGTGACCCAGGAAGCTCCCGCTGCGACGGAAGCCCCTGCCGCGCCCGAGGCCACCGAGGCCCCTGCTGCTCCCGAAGCGACCGAAGCCCCCGCCGCCCCTGAAGCGACGGAAGTTCCCGCCCCTGTCGAGGAGCCCGTTTCCGACCGCACCGGCGGTTGGCTGGATAGCGTTGTCTTTTCCGCCATTCCCGATGCTGGTCCCGCTGTAGAGCAGTTGAAAGCCGGCGTTGTTGATATGTACGCTGTGTCGGCTGACGATCCTGCCGCGTTCGAGGATGTCCAGTCGGACCCCAACCTCACCTACGCGACCATCTACGGCTCGAACAACCAGATGCTCTTCAATGCGACCCAGTGCGCTGACACCACCAAGTTCAACCCCTTCGCCGTGCAGGAAATCCGCGAAGCCATGAACTGGGCCACCGACCGCAATTACATCGTCCAGGAACTCATGGACGGCCTCGCCGTTCCGAAGTTCACCGCCCTGACCACCGCCTTCGCGGACTACTCCCGCTACGCGGAAGCCATGAGCGCCCTCGAGACCGAGTACGCTTATGACATGGACAAGGCCAAGGCCGCGGTTGATGCCGCCATGGAAGCTGAAGGCTTCGCGAAGAACGCCGATGGCAAGTGGGAACGCGATGGAAACGTCGCCACCGTGATCGTCCTCATTCGTACCGAGGATGCCCGCCTTGAGATCGGTAACTACTTCGCCAACCAGCTCGAAGAGCTCGGTTTCGTCACTGACCGCCAGGAAAAGACCCGCACCGATGCCGGTCCCATCTGGCAGCAGACCGATCCCGCCGAATGCCAGTTCATGGTCTACACCGCTGGCTGGATCTCCACCGCGATTTCCCGCGATGACGGCGCCCAGTTCACTCAGTTCAACACCGGCACCATGCAGAACCTGCCCGCGATGAACGAGTACCAGCCCTCCGCTGAATTGGCCGCGGTTCAGGATCGCCTCTTCACCAATAGCTTCGCCAACATGGACGAACGCAAGGAACTGTTCGAGGAAGCCCTCGTCCTGTCCATGAAGGAATCCTGGTGGGGTATCTGGCTGACCGATAACACCTCCTTCTCGCCGTACAGCAACAAGGTTGTTGGCGCGTACGACCTGGCGGGTGGTTTCGCCTCGGCTGAACTCTTCCCCTACACTGTCCGCTTCGAAGGACAGGAAGGCGGCGAACTGAAGATCGCGCAGTCTGGTATCCTGGTTTCGCCCTGGAACCCCGTCGCTGGCTCCAACTGGACCGACGATGCGGGCGTTCAGCGCTTTGCCATGGACTGGGGCACTGTTTACAACCCCTACACCGGCCTGTACATGCCCAAACTGGTCGAATCGGCCGCCATCACGGTTGAAGAAGGCCTGCCTGTTGGTATCCAGGACGGCTCCTGGGTAACGCTCGAAACTGCTGCTTCCATTCCGGTTCCGGAAGATGCCTGGGTTGACTGGGACGCCGCGAACGAAAAATGGATCACCGCAGCCGAGAAGTACCCCGAGGGCACGACTGCCAAGTCGAAGTCCGTGGTTGTGTACCGCCCTGAACTGTGGGACACCACCTGGCACGACGGCACCCCCTTCACCATCGCCGACATCGTCTTCAACATGATCATGCAGTTCGACGGCGGCAAGCCTGAATCGTCTCGCTTCGATGAATCGCTGGTTCCTGGTGTTGAGACCCTGCTCAGCCACTTCAAGGGCGTCAAGATCACCAGCACCGACCCGCTGACCATCGAAACCTACGATGACACCTACGCGCTCGACGCTGAGAACAACGTCACCACCTGGTACCCCAGCCGCTACATCCCCGCTGGCTCCAGCAACGGTATGATCAACCTGCAGTCCATGGTCGGCGCCATGCTGGCCGAGGAAAACGGTGAGCTGGCTCTGTCCCCCGACAAGTCGGAATCCGAACAGGTTGAATGGACTTCCCTGATCGCCGGCCCCGCGCTGGAGATCCAGAAGAAGTACCTGGATGAAGCCATCGCCAACCAGTACATCCCGTTCGCCACTGTAATGAGCGAATACATCACGGCTGAAGAAGCTGTGGCCCGTTACCAGGCGATGTCTGACTGGTATGCCGCGCACAATCACATGTTCATCGGCACCGGCCCCTACTTCGTAGACCAGGTCTTCCCCGTGGAAGGCACCGTCACCCTCAGCCGCTTCGAAGATTACCTCTTCCCCGCGAGCGAGTTCTCGATCTTCGCTGAACCGAAGATGGCTCAGGTCACCGTTGAAGGCGAAACCACTGTCATCGGTGGCGAAGACGCTACCTTCGATGTGACCATCATGGCTGGCGACGAAATGTACCCCGCCGATGAACTGGATGCTGTTTCTTACATCCTGTTCGGCAGCGACGGCGCCATGGTTTCCTCCGGCTCGGCGGAAGCTGTCAGCGACGGCGTCTACCAGATCGTTCTGCCCGGCGACGTAACCTCGCAGTTGGGCGACGGCACTGGCAAACTGTCGGTCGTTGTCACCTCCAAACTGGTCAGCATCCCCACCTTCTCGACCTACGAATTCGTGGTAACCCAGTAATTCGCTCCGTTTAGAAGCCAAGGACGCTGTCACCATGTAGCGTAAACGATAGGGGTGGGGTGGAGTACTTGCACTCCACCCCTATCATTCTAAAAGAGGCCCCCCTCGGGGCGCATCCCCCACCCGGGGAAAGTTTTCTTGCATCCTTATCGTCATTTCAGCCCGTAGATTTTCCCCACACAGGGGATGAAGTACCCCATATATTGACTGCCCGCAAAAGAGTCCCCTAAGCTCTCCTCCGGGCTATCGAAAGTGAGTATAGATATGGCAGAGGCAGCCTCTCCTGCAACCTCCCCAAAACCGGAAGCCGAAAAGAAAGCATCCGCCGGTTCCGGTACCTTTGGCCGGGTTGCAAAATACACAATCGTCCGTATTATCACGATGTCGATCACCGTGGTGATCGGGTTGTACCTCACGATCATGATCGCCAACATGGGCGGCTATGTGGATAACATCCGCAAGGCGCAGATCCGTGAAGAGCAGAATTCGCGCGCCGCGAATGACCCGGCCATGCGCCGACTGCCTCTGGCAGAACGCCAGCGCCTGGTCGAAGAACGCATCCAGTTGGCCGAAAAACGCCTGGGGCTCGACCGGCCCTTCCCGGTGCGCAGTCTGGAATTCCTGCGCAACGCCATCGTACTCGACCTGGGCCGCGCCCAGAACATGACCAGCAGCTCAGGCTCCACCCAGGTGCGGCTGATCATCCTCGAACGCCTGCCACCCACCCTGATCTTGTTTGCCACGGCGGATATTTTCCTGTTTGTCATGGCCATCGTTATCGCCCTGGCCTTATCGCGCCAGTACGGCTCGTGGTTCGATAAGTTCATGGTGGCGCTGACGCCATTATCCTCGGCGCCGGGCTGGTTTTACGGTATCTTCTTCATTCTGCTGTTCGCCTCGGTGCTGCACTGGCTACCGTTTGGCGGCATGGTCGATTCGCCCCCGCCGCCCACCCGCATCGGATACTTCCTCAGCCTGCTTGAACACATGGCGCTGCCGGTGCTTTCCATCACCTTCTCGCAGCTCTTCCTCAACGTGTTCTCCTGGCGCACCTTTTTCCTCATCTATTCCAGCGAAGATTACGTGGATATGGCGCGCGCCAAAGGCCTGCCTGACCGCGATGTGAATAACAAGTACATCTTGCGCCCCACCCTGCCCACCATCATCACCTCGTTCGCGCTGCTGGTGATCGCCATGTGGCTCGGCGCTCCCATCCTGGAAACCATCTTCAACTGGCCCGGCCTTGGCCGCGCCCTGTACCAGGCGGTTACCGCGTTCGATACGCCCGTGATCATCGGCTCGACGGTCATCTTCTCCTACATGCTGGCCATCACCGTGTTCCTGCTCGACATCGTTTACGCCCTGGTGGATCCGCGCGTCAAGATTGGCGATGAAGGGAGCAGATAATCATGTTACGCAATTTCAAAGAAATCATGCGTTACCCGACGGCCGTGGCTGGCGTCATCATCATCCTCTTGCTGATCGGCGTATCCATCTATACTGTTATCGCGATCCCCTATGAAAAAGCCGTCGTCCTGTGGCGCGGCAACGAAGCCGACTGGTACC
The DNA here is from genome assembly GCA_937920255.1 of uncultured Anaerolineaceae bacterium. GTDB lineage: Bacteria > Chloroflexota > Anaerolineae > Anaerolineales > Anaerolineaceae > CALDSL01. The sequence continues at coordinate 4,366 of CALDSL010000238.1, forward strand.
AGAACCCCAAAACTGCCGCCCCGGTGTGGATGAACTTCTTCACTAAGGAAGACCTGCCCGAAACCCTCGTGCTGGATACCACCGACGAGCGCGTGACCAGCGAGGTGCGCGAAACCAACAACGGGCGCGTCATCACCTACACCTTCCCGGTCGAGTTTGACTTCGACGCGTTCTACGATGACATCTCGATCTACTTCAAGTCGACCTACGAGGAAAAGGCTCCCTTCGTCGGCCTGACCTGGATCGATGCCGTCGGGGAAGAAACCCGTCTGGGCAACTTCTCCATCGGCCGCACCTACACCTACCGCATGGGCCAGGACCGCAAACTGACCGCCAAATTGCGCGGCAACACGGCGGAAATCGGCCTGTTCACCGACCTGAAGGACGTCTCCAAACCCATCAAGGGCGACTACAAGCTGGTGATGGAAATCGTCAGCTTTGACAAGAGCACCGAAACCACCGCCGAACTGGTGATGTACGGCAAGCTGGCGGGTTGGGCCGGCACCGACCACCGCCGCCGCGATCTGAGCATCGCGCTGCTGTGGGGCACGCCCATCGCCCTCACCTTTGGCCTGCTGGCCGCTTTCGGCACCTCGGTGGCGCAGCTCATCATCGCCGGCGTCAGCACCTGGTTCGGCGGTTGGATTGACCAGCTCATCCAGCGCATCACCGAAATCAACCTGGTCATCCCCTTCCTGCCGGTGCTGATTATGATCGGCACGTTCTACTCGCGCAGCATCCTGGTCATCCTCAGCGCGGTGATTGTCCTCAGCATCTTCGGCTCGGGCATCAAGACCTACCGCGCGGTGTTCATGCAGGTCAAAGAATCGACCTACATCGAAGCCGCCAAGACCTACGGCGCGAGCAACTCCCGCATCATCTTCAACTACATGATCCCGCGCCTGATCCCCATGCTCATCCCGCAGCTGGTGGTGCAGATCCCCGCGTATGTATTCCTCGAGGCCTCCCTGGCCGTGCTCGGTCTGGGCGACCCAACCCTTCCGACCTGGGGGAAGATCATTGACGAATCGCGCAGCAATCAGGCCCTGTTCCAGGGCTGGTATTACTGGGTGCTCGAACCCTCCGCGCTGCTCATGATCACCGCTCTGGCCTTTACCGTTGTGGGGTACGCGCTCGACCGCGTATTCAACCCCCGCTTGAGAGGGCAGTAACATGGCTGAAACACCGTTATTGGATATTCAGGATCTCAAACTACATTTTCGTACCGGCCGCGGCGCAGTCCGCGCGGTAGACGGCGTCAACTTCACCCTCAACCACAACGAAGCCGTTGTGATCGTGGGCGAATCGGGTTGCGGCAAAAGCTCGCTGGCCAAGGCCATCCTGCGGCTGCTGCCCAAGAACGTGGAAACCTACTCCGGCAAGGTGTGCGTTAAAGGCACCGACGTGATGCAGTTCTCGGATGAAGAGTACCGCAAAAACGTGCGCTGGAAGATGATGTCGATGGTGCCCCAGGCCGCCATGAACGCCCTCAACCCGGTGCTCAAAATCGGCGACCAGGTGATCGAGCCGTTCCTGATCCACACCAACGCCACCCGCGCCGAAGCCATCGAACAGGCCAAAAAGATGTTCGACTACGTCGGCGTGCCCGAGAGCTTCCTCAACCGCTATGCCTTCGAGCTTTCGGGTGGCATGCGCCAGCGCGCGGCCATCGCCATGTCGCTCATCACCATGCCCGACCTGATCATCCTCGACGAGCCCACCTCGGCGCTGGACGTGCTCACCCAGGCCAACATCTTCAACGTGCTCAAGACGCTGAAGAAAGAACTGGAGATGAGCTACATCCTCATCACCCACGACATCGCCACCTCGTCCGAGCTGGCTGATAAAGCCGCGGTGATGTACGCCGGGCAGATCGTCGAAGTCTCCGACGCCACGCGCTTCTTCCAGGAAGCCCTGCACCCCTACTCGCGCAAGCTGATGGACTCCGTGCCCCGCCTGCGCGGCGATAAGGAACCCGATTTCATCATCGGGCAGCCGCCCAGCCTGCTCAACCCCCCCACCGGGTGCCGGTTCAAAGACCGCTGCCCGCGCCGGATGCCGGTATGTGACGAAGAGCCGAAAATGTACAAGGTGGATACCCGCCTGGTCAAATGCTGGCTGTACGAATAGACGAGGAAGCAGATCATGACGGAAGAAACTCAAGTTTTTACCCAACCAGAAACCGTCAAAGACGGGCGTGAGAAGGGCGTGCTGCTCTCGGTGCAGAACCTGAAGGTCTACTTCGAGCTGCGCAAGATGGGTTTTGGCCGCGCCGGTTACGTGCACGCCGTCGACGATGTCAGCTTTGACCTGCATAATGGCGAAGCCATCGCCGTGGTGGGCGAATCGGGCTGCGGCAAATCCAGCCTGATGAAGACCATCCTCGGCCTTTACCGCCCCACCAGCGGCAAAGTGCTGTTCAACGGCGAGTCGGTCGGCGAGATGAACGCCGTCGCGATGAAGCGGTACCGCTCGCAGGTCGGCTATATCCAGCAGGACCCCTACGGCGCCATGGCCCCGTTCATGACCGTCGAGCGCATCCTGGAAGAGCCGATGATCATCAACGGCATCACCAGCCGCGCCGAGCGCATGGAACGCATCCACCGCGCGCTGGAAGAGGTCAAGGTCTTCCCGGTGGCCGATTTCCTGCCCAAGTTCCCGCACCAGCTTTCGGGCGGGCAGCAGCAGCGCATCGTCATCGCGCGCGCCATGCTGCTCGATCCAAAGTTCCTGGTAGCCGACGAGCCTGTTTCGATGCTGGACGCCTCGGTGCGCGTGGAAATCCTCAAGCTGCTGCGCGGCCTGCAGGAAAAACACAACCTGGCAGTGATCTACATCACCCACGACCTCTCGACCGTACGCTACTTCTCGCGCCGCATCTTTGTCATGTACGCCGGCCAGGTGATCGAAAAAGCGCGCGTGCTCGACCTGCTCAACAACGCCGGTCACCCCTACACCCATGCGCTGCTCGCGGCCACCTCGGATCCCGATGGCAACAACGCGCACCACATCAAAGACGTGCCCCCGGGCGAGCCGCCGAACCTGACCGCTCCCCCGCCCGCCTGCCGCTTCCACCCGCGCTGCTCGCATTTCATGCCCGGCCTGTGCGACGTGGAAATGCCGCCCGAGTTCGAGCCCGAGCTGGAGCACAAGGTGGCCTGCTGGCTGTTCAAGTAAACCTGTAACACCATGCGATACCGAATTACCGAACCAAAATTTCTGTTCATCGCCGGCGTAATCCTGCTCATCATTGGCTGGGTACTCCCCTTGCTGATGATCATGCAGATGCTCGAGTCGACCTTCTTCCTGAACTTCCTGGCCTACATCTGCTCCTTCCTGGGCATGATGATGGGCTTCGTCGGCGCGAT
>CALDSL010000239.1 GCA_937920255.1 uncultured Anaerolineaceae bacterium
GAAAAAGAGCAGATCTTAAACTATCAACTGATGGTCTATTTCTGTGATGGCAATGACCGCGAAAAACTGGACTGGTTTCGCATCATCAACAGCGCCGGTGAAAGACTTACCGAGCAGGAACTGCGCAATGCCACCTATACCGGGCCGTGGCTTTCCGACGCAAAGCTGAAATTCAGCAAGAGCAATTGCGCCGCCTACCTCTTATCCAAAGACTACGTGAACGGCTCGCCGATCCGCCAGGAAATCCTCGAAACCGCTCTGAGCTGGATCGCAAACGGCAACATTGAAGAATATATGTCCGTTCACCAGCACGACCCCAACGCCAATGAATTGTGGTTGTATTTCCGCAACGTCATCGATTGGGTGAAGTTGACCTTTACCACCTACCGCAAGGAAATGAAGGGCATTCCCTGGGGCGGTTTGTACAATGAGTTCAAAGGCAAAATCATCAACACTCAAAAGTTGGAGCAGGAAATCCAGGCGCTGATGATGGACGATGATGTCACCAACAAAAAGGGAATTTACCCCTACGTCTTGCACCGCAACGAAAAATACCTGAATATCCGCGCCTTCACCGATAGCCAGAAACGCGCGGCGTATGAGAGGCAAAAAGGCATCTGCCGCGGCCAGTATTGTGGCAGAAAGCATTTCGAATTTGAGCAAATGGAAGCCGACCACATCACCCCCTGGCATCTCGGCGGTAAAACCACCCCCGAGAATTGCCAGATGCTTTGCAAGGAATGCAATCGCAGAAAATCAGGTAGATAAGCGAAACCCAACGTTTTTCACACAACCAAAAACACGAACGCGGGGGAAGATATGGGCCATATCAGCTATGTACGGGTGACGGAGACGGTTGTCCCAGGCGGGTGGGATGATAATGGACTGTGGGACGAGTACACGGAAACAAGGACCACCCGCGTGACGGCCTATTACTGCGACCGCTGCGGCTCGTGGCTGATTGCCAGGCTGCAGCCGGAGGCCGAGACGATCCACCGCGAAATGGGCAAACAGGCAGACCTGGAGCGGGAACTGGCCGGCAAGAAAGGCGGAGGCAGGGCCAGCGGATGCGCGGCATTTTGGTTGGCAGTTGTGGTGCTGGGGACGGTGCTGGCGGTGGTGTATGCGCTGTACGCCGGGTGGCGGCCGGTGTCCATCGCCGTGGTGGTGGGGATTGCGCTGGTCGCGCTGTACGTGACGCTTTCACAGGTGGAAGACGAAAAGAATCGCTCCAGTGAGAATCAGCGCGAGGCAAGAGAAGAAGCCGACTCGATGTGGGACATCATGCACAGAGATGAAATCGAGGCGCGCATCAAAGAGCGGACGCGCTACCACTGCCAGAACTGCGGGCACGAATGGCACGCGGACGATCCCAAACGGCCGAACCCGCGCGGGTACACCGAGCAGCAGTACAACGCATGGAAAAGTTCCGTGGCGATGAAAGACGCGCCGTTTTTGTTTGTGGAGAACGAGATGGTGGATATTCAGCGGGGGTGACAGCCGCCGCGTAGGCTGCGGTCGCATTCCAGACCGCACCGATCCCCCTCGACCACCCACCAGCGTGGTTTGCAAACCAACCCCACCTTATAACCCCAATCCGTGGAATCCGTGTTAAAAATCCGTTGTCAGCCCCCCCTCTACCATCCCGCCGCGCGGATGGAAACCCACCGCTCCCCGCCATTCCAAAACCGTGCAATCTGTGTTAAAAATCCACCATCAGCCCCGCGCCTTCCAGAATACCAAAGGATGATGACATGCCCCGCCTCCCGCGCATCCATCCGCTCAGCCGCGCCATCCCCTTCGTCACCCTCACGCTCATCGCCCTCCTGCTGCTTTGTTTCCGCCTCCAATCCAGGCTGGCGGCCGCGCATGGCCTCTCCACCGTCAGCGCCCTGTTCAGCATCTCGCGCGAAGCCGCCAGCGGCGGTCACCTGCTGCGGCTGATCACCGCCAACCTGTTCCACGTCAATACCGGCCACCTGCAGTCCAACCTGATCGGCCTCCTGGTCTTCGCCAGCATCTTCGAAATTGCCCTCGGCAAAACCCGCACCGTCATCGTCATCCTGCTGAGCGCCATCGGCGGCACGCTCGGATCGCTGCTGTTCCACATCGTCGATTGGATGGTCGGCGCTTCCACCATCCTGTTCGGCGTGTTCGGCGGGCTGGGTGTGGTGCTCGTCCACGGTCGCAAAGAACTTGGCCGGCAGTTTTTGCCTCTCCTCATCGCATGGGGTATCACCCTCATTCCAATGACCACGCTCGGCTATCTATCCCTCACGGTCGTCGATCAGGGCGCCCACGCCGGCGGGTTCATCGCCGGCATCCTCTCCACCTGGCTGCTGCTTCCTCCCGATCCCGCGGCGACGATGCAGACTCCCCCCGGCGCAACCGCCAGGCTGGTGATGATCATCCTGCTGGCGCTGTTCGCGTTCAGCGTACTTCAGGAAATTGTCCCGCCCGCCCGCCTGCTGAAATAATCCGTTGTCAGCCACCCCAACCAGCCTATAATCATACCCAGGCTGCCGCGCGGCCATCCCGGCGATTCACCCGCGGCAAGGAGCACACCCATGCCACAAACCACCACCAACGCATTCGGTTTCATCCAATACCCGGTCGATTCCATCTTCATCGACCCCAATCATCCCGGCAACGTGGCCCACCGCGTCATGCGCGTCGACCAGGATCCGCTGCCCACCGATGAAGACGCCCCCTCCTACGAAGCCTACTGCGGCATATGGGGCTTCGGCTACGGCATGGGCGACATCGGCATGGCCCGGTTCGTGACCTCCGTCGAAGCGCTGGCGGAACAGCACGCCACCCTGTGCCCGGTCTGTTTTGCCCCCTTCATCCAATCCGCGCTGGATGCGCCATCCGCGCAACCCGAAGAGCGCGGCGACGAGCACTCCTGCGACAACTTCCACTACCCGCCCTACGATTAGCAGCCGGGTAGGGTGCGGCTGTCCTCCAAACCGCGCCGCTGCATGGTGAGGACGCTGACAACGGATTTTGAACACGGATTCCCCGGATTGGGAGCCGAATGGTTCGGTTGCTTGCCTGACCACACCGGTTTATCGCCATCCACCGGTGCAGTTTGCAAACCCACCGCACCTTATAACCCCAATCCGTGGAATCGGTGTTAAAAATCCGTTGTCAGCCCCTCCCGGCCTTTATAAAAAAGCTCTATTCGTGCCATTCGGTTGTATTCGGCTCTTACATCGCCCTGTGGGTTCGTGATTAAGCTTTTCCCTCTCCCCTTCTCAAAACCCATCACCCGCGCCTCTTGCATTTTTGACCGAAGCGTGGAAAAATGAATCCATGTCCACCCCCTCCCCCGATCGCTCAAACCTGACCCGTTTCGCCTGGCTCTCCATCGGCGTCGCCGTTCTCACCATCGGCCTCAAAACAGTCGCCTACCTGGTGACGGGATCGGTGGGCCTGCTGTCCGACGCGCTCGAATCGATCGTCAACCTGGTCGGCGCGCTGATGGCGCTGGGCATGCTCACCATCGCCGCCCGCCCGGCGGATGAGAATCACACCTACGGGCACAGCAAAGCCGAATACTTTTCCAGCGGCGTCGAAGGCACGCTCATCCTTCTGGCCGCGGTCAGCATCGCCTACGCCGCCATCCAGCGCCTCATCACCCCCAGGCCGCTCGAACAGGTGGGCATCGGGCTGCTCGTTTCCGTGGCCGCCTCGCTGGCCAACCTGGCCGTGGCGCTCATCCTCCGGCGCGCCGGCAAGCAATACAACTCCGTCTCCCTCACCGCCAACTCGCACCACCTCCTCACCGATGTGTGGACCTCCGCCGGCGTACTGCTCGGCGTCGGCGCGGTGGTCGTCACCGGGTGGCAGACCCTGGATCCCCTCATCGCCATCGTCGTCGCCGCCAACATCGTGTGGACCGGGGTCGGCATCCTCAAAAACTCCATCACCGGCCTGATGGACGGCGCGATACCCAAAGAGGACCTGGCCGCCATCCAGAGCTTGTTAGATCGTTACCAGGAGAAGGGCATAGAATTTCACGCCCTGCGCACGCGCCAGTCGGGGTCGGTAAAAATCATCTCCATGCACGTCCTCGTTCCGGGGGATTGGACAGTGGACCGGGGGCACAAGCTGGTATCGCAACTCGAAGACGCCGTCCGCGGCGCGGTGGAAGACAGCGTGATTTTCACCCATTTAGAGTCCCTGTCGGATCCGGCTTCCTTCAACGATGAGGCCTTTGGCAGTGGAGGCCATGCGACGATTACACCGCGATAATCAACCCCGCAGCCCGCGCCGATGGGGCGAGCGAACGTAGTCAACGGATGATTAACCCGTTTTTCTCAGATTGGAGGCGCATGGACAGGGTACTGCTCTCTTTTGGCATCCTGGCCCCGCTTGTGTATCTGGCGGCAGACAGGCTGACAGGACGGCTGTTGAAAGGCTACAGTTTCGCCGCTCAATCGATGAGCGAGCTGACCGCCGCTGGCTCCCCAACCCGTGCCATAGCTGTTTCGCTCAATGTCGTTGCCGTGGGCTTGATGATCGTCTTTGGTGTCGGGGTTTGGCAGGTGGCTGGACGCGCAATCCTGCCGCGCATTGTAGCCGGACTGGTCATCGGGAACGCAGTGCTGAGCCTTTTTGCCACGCTCTTCTTCCCGAACACGTACGGCGTGAGACCCGTCTTCGCCAGCCCTGGGGTGCTGATCATGGCTGCCAGCGTGCTGTTTTCGGTGCTGGCGTATCTATTTGCTGCTGCCGCATACGGCGGGTGGATCCGCGTCATCTCCATCGCCCTCCCTGCTACCTTCGTCCTCCTGACCATCGTGCGCTATGCAACTGCCGCAACCCCGGCTGCTATCGCGGCAGGGTCAATGGTCGGCTCGCAGGAACGCACGATGGCGTATGCCTTCTTCCTATGGGTAATGGCCCTGGCGGTCTATCTGTTGGCGCTGGTTGGCAAAGGGGTCAACGCCCCCGGCGCCTAGAGGATTATTCTGGTTCCCTCGCTCTGCGTGGGAACCGCCCGCAGCCGCTCCGCGGCCGGATGGCCGTTTCGAGGCGTGGCGGCGCGGAGCGTCTCGCAATTGGCATTCCCACGCTGAGCGTCGGAACGAGGATACACGCTTTATGATAAAGATCTATTCGTGATATTCGGTTGTATTCGGCTTTTATTCGTGATGTGTTTTTCTTATTTGATAACTCGCACAAAAGCGCACTGCGAAGGTGCGAAGTACGCTAAGAAAAACGCGAAGCAAAACGTTTTAAAATTTCTTCGCGTTTCCTTCGCGCTCTTCGCTTCTTCGCGGTGAAATCTTTTTGCGTGGCCCGTAAAGCGCGACCGGCTTTTTTACCCATTCCTATCCCATGATCCTCCCCCAAATCCGTGACCCGCGCTTCATCACCCTGTGCCGCGGCGGCAGCCTCACCGATGCCGACCACCGCCTGTTGGCGCTGTGGGCTGCCGCCTGCGCCGGGCGCGTCCTGCCCCTGTTCGAAACCGCCAATCCCTCGGACCCCCGCCCGCGCCACGCCATCGAAGCGGCCCGCGCCGCCGCGCCGCTGGGGCAGGGCCAGCTCGCCGGCCGGCTGGAGTGCCGGTGGCAGCGCGACCAATTGCCCGACCCCATCCGCGCCCTCGTCCTCGACGATCAACGCCTGCGCAACGACCTGTGCTGGGGCGTGTTCGACTGTTGAGCGGCCGAGCATCCGCGCCGCCGCTTCATTCTCGTTCCCACGCTCTGCGTGGGAACCATCCGCAGCCGCTCCGCGGCCGGATGGTGGTCTCAAGCCGTGGCGGCGCGGAGCGCCTTGCCAAAGGCGTTCCCACGCAGAGCGTGGGAACCAGAATATAAAAACGCTCTATTCGTGATATTCGCTTGTATTCGGCTTTTATTCGTGATGTGTTTTTGCTCTTTCCCCCCCTTGACAATATAGAACATATATTCTATACTGTACCCGCACGGAATCCCATTCTTCTCGAAAGGACAAACCCATATGCCCACCATGCACCCGCAGCAGCGCCGGCGCGGCGGCCAGCCCGGCAATAAAAACGCATCCAAAGCCGACTTCTACGCCGCCAACCTGACCCCCGAAGAACTGGCCGATCTGCGCGTCAAAGAGACCGGGCTGCTCGCCGAAGAGATCGCCGTCATGCGCGTCCTCATCCGCCGCGTGCTGGCCTACTGCTACGACGGCCACTCCAGCCTCGGCAACACCCTCGACATCATGCGCGCCGTCACCGATTCGTCTCTCGCCCTGGCCAAAATCATCCAGATCAACCACAAAGTCCAGCCCGAAGAAGACAAAGACGCCATCCTGCGCATCCTCACCGAGAAGATGCTGCGCCAGGAAGCCGAACAGACCGCCGCGGCAGGGGAGGGGGAACCCCAGCCGGCCGCCCAACCCGCCGATGACGACGACCCCATCGAAATCCCTACCCCCTACGGCCCCCTGCGCATCCCGCGCCTGCACTTCGACGAAAACGAAGCCGAATAACCCCCCTCCAACCTCCCCCCAAAACAAAGAACAGTTTTGGAGGGAGGCTAAAGCCTCCCTCCAGATGCGTTCTTCAGCATCTGGGTACAACCCTGTGGGGGGAGGTTGGAGGGGGGTGGGGGGTGGGTCAAATTACCCCTTCACCGCGCCCGCCAGCATCCCGCGCACAAAGTAGCGCTGGAACGCGAAGAACACAATCATCGGTAGGATCATCGAAATAAACGCCGAGGCCGTCAGCAGATGCCACCCCGCGCCGATCGACGTGACCATGTTGCTGATCTGGTACGTCATCACCGGCCGGTTGCCGCCCAGGAACACCAGCGCCACCAGCAGGTCATTCCACACCCATAGGAACTGGAAAATCGCCAGCGCCGCCACCGCCGGCAGCGCCAGCGGGATGGCCAGTTTGGTGAACGCCGTCCAGTGGCTCGCCCCGTCCAGGTACGCCGATTCGAATAAATCGCGTGGCAGCGCCCCCAGGAAGTTGCGCATCAGGTAGATCGCGTAAGGCATCCCAAACCCGGTGTGGAACAGCCACACCCCCAGGAACTGCCCGTTCAGTCCCAACTGCGCATAGATGCGCGAGATCGGCACCAGCGTCATCTGCAGCGGAACCACCTGCAGCGCCACCAGAATGGCAAACATCACCTGCCGCCCGCGGAAGTCGAACCACGCGAACGAATACGCCGCCAGCGCCGCGAACAAAATCGGCAGCACCGTGGCCGGCAGGGTCACGATCAGGCTGTTGACGAACGCCCGCCCCATCCCGCGCGGGTTGAGCAGGTCGGCCGCCGAGCAGCGGATGTCGGCCGTATTGGTCCCGTCGGCGCACACCGCTCGGTACGAGCGCGTCCCGCGGTAGCCCATCAGCGCATCGATATAGTTGTCAATCGTAAAACGCGCCGCCGCTTCCTGCCCGGCCAGCACGTCCATGTGCGCGGCGATATCCGCCGCCTCCTGCGCGCTGGGGTATTCCCCGCCCGGAATGTGCGGGCTGCCGTCTGGCAGCGGCCGGCGCAGCATCGCCAGCAGTTGCAGCGAGCGCGGGTAGGGGTCCGTCACTTCCGGGTTGCTCAGGTCGGCCTGCGCAATTGCGTCGCCGCCCGCCCCATGGCACTCCGCGCAATACTGGTTGTACGGCGGCGAGCCCACCACCGCCGGCGTGAACACCGTCCACCACCCGGTGGTGTTGATGTCCTGCGGCGGCCGGAACGATGAGATAAACAGCCCCAGCGTGGGCACAATCCAGATCAGCG
>CALDSL010000240.1 GCA_937920255.1 uncultured Anaerolineaceae bacterium
CGCCGGTGGTGCCAAACGGCGTCTCGAACAGGGTTTCGCCGTTGAGATAACGCTCGTTGACTTTCATCACCGGGATGCCGAAGATGGTGGCTTCGATGTAGTGCCGGTAACTCTTTCCGGAAATGTGCGTAAAGCGAAAACGCGCCGGCAGGTACACCGGCCCAACCGGGCGGATAAGCGCGCGGCCGCTGATGACCGCGCTTTCGATCACCGGGATCTCCGCCCCGTAGACGGTCTCATAAAAGCGCTGGACGGGCGCGGGCAATCCACTGGGAACCGGGACCGTGCGCACGCTTCCCGCCGGCAAGTTCACCGGCGCGAACGGTTTAGGCTGCACCCGCACCCCAATGGCCGCGAGCACAAACACTGCCGCCAGTACGGCGAGCAGGATCAGAAGAATTTTGATGAAAACTGGCATGCTGATCACCCTCTTTGAAAAATAAGCGCACGCCTCTGGCGCGCCTGCCGCACGAAAAATGGGTAAGAAGTTATCCGTTGGCCTGCCGTGGAATGAAACGATCCGAGTATACGCCAAACAGCGGGAAAATGGAATGGATCAGGCGTGTTTCGCCGGCAGCCGCACGATAAACGTGCTGCCCTGGCCGGGCTGGCTCTCGACGCGCACGATACCCGCGTGACGCTCCACAATCCGTCGCACGGTGGCAAGGCCCATACCCGCGCCGTCGTACTCAGTGGTGTTGTGAAGACGGAAGAACGGCTTGAACAGGCCGGGGAAATGGGTAGGATCGATGCCGATGCCGTTATCTTCCACCAGCAGCGCGAAAAACCCGCCCGGCTCTTCGCGACTGCTGATCTTCACCACTGGATTCACCTCGGGACGCGCGTATTTCAGCGCATTTTCCAGCAGATTTTGCAGCAGCTGGCGCATCTGTACCGGGTCGGCCTCGAGCACAGGCAGCGGGCCTACCTCCACCCGGCTGCCGGTGCGCTGGATGCGCAGTTCATAATCCTGCAAGACTTCCTGCGCCACCTGGTTCAGGTCCACCAGTTCGAACGGATTGGCCTGGGTGCTGACGCGCGAATAGGCCAACATGCCCTCGATCATCGCGCGCATGCGCTCACTGGCGTGCTGCATGCGGTGGATGTAATCCACCTGCTCAGATGACAACCCGCCCGCGCCATCTCTGAGCAGCAGGCGTCCAAATGCCTCTACTTTGCGCAGCGGCTCCTGCAGATCGTGCGAGATGGTGAACGCGAAATCCTGCAAATCCTGGTTGGACCGCTGCAGGCGCTGCATGTACTCGTGCAGGTCATCTTCCACCTTTTTGCGCTCGGTGATATCGTCGACGATCGCCACCGCCACAATAATCTGCCCGCTGGCATCGGTGACCGGGTTCGAGCGAATATTCAATATCCGCCTGCCGCCATCCGGCAGTTCAATGGTGACCTCTTCGTCCCGAACCACCTCTCCGGTGAGGATCGAACGAGCCAGCGGCCAATCTTCGGCTTTGAGGAGCGTGCCGTCGGCGCGGTGGGCAGCCAACCTTCCGTAATCTTCTATGCCATCAGCCGAGCGTGTTAGAAATCCGAACAATTCCGACATGCGCTCATTCAGGCGGATCAGCCTGCCGCTGGGCGCTTCGGCAATCGCGACCCCCGATAGCATCTGGTTCATCACGGCCGACATCAAGGCTCGCTCTGCTTCGATCGTCTTTCGGGCGGCAACCTGTTCGGTAATATCGATCACATGGACGAGGACGCCTTCCACCTGACCGCCCTGATCGAACATGGGGATGAAGGCCACGTCGAACACACCGCGTCCCTGCCCTTCTTCCCGGTTTGCCGGTATGACGAATTCATGCGAGGTGAAGATTTTCCCGGTTTGATACACTTCGTTTAGCCGTTGCGACAGGACCTCAATCGCTTCAGGCCAGACTTCAGCCACCTTACGGCCAATCAGTTCGCCTCTGCCGCGCGCCAGGTGCTCGTAAGCCTTGTTGACATACTGGTACTGGTGCTCCGGGCCGTGCAGATACGCGATACCGGCAGGGGTCTCGCTCATCATGCGCTCGAGCAATTCTTGTTGCCTGCGGTTCTCTTCCACCAGTCGCTGGCGCTCGCTAATATCGGTGGCAAAGCCGACAATGCGCACCGCCTTGCCCTTATCGTCACGCTTGATCACACCCCGGTCCCAAATATGCGCCCAATGCCCGTCGGCATGGCGGACGCGGTATTCGATTTCAAACTGGCTGTAGTTACCTTCCATATATTCTTGCAGGTGGGCGCTGGCAGCCGGGAAATCGTCTGGGTGGATGTTTTGAAACCACCAGTTATTTTTGGTACTGATATCACTGGAAAAGCCCAGCATCATCTCCACCCCCTGCGAGTGGAAGCTCTCGCCGGTGATGAGATTCCAGTCGTACACCAGCCCGTTGACCGCCTGCGCGGATAAACGGAAGCGTTCTTCGCTGGCGCGCAACGCATCGATCGCCTGGCGCTGCTCGCTCATATCGAAGAAATAGGCCACGCCCGTCAGCGAGCCGTCCGGGTTCTGGCCCAACTGGTTTACAGCCACCAGTACGGGAACCCGCCGGCCATCTTTGTGCCACAATTCTTTCTCGTAGGGGGTCGGGATCACGCCCTCGCGCATCTGCCGGATCGAATGTTCGTCCAGTTCCTGATAATCAGGCGGCGTCAATTGACGCCAGTTCAATCTGCCGCTGTCAAAATCGGCGCGGGTGTAGCCCACCAGTTGCAGGAAGGCGTCATTGACCTCCAGTAGTTCGCCAGATTCATTCCACAACTGCACGCCCACCGCTCCAACCGCGAATATCTGCCGAAACATGGCCTCGGAGGCGCGGAGATCCTCCTCGATTTGCTTCTGTTCGTGGATATCGCGCAGGTTTCCAACGCGGTTGACGGGTTTCCCGAAACGGTCAAACTGCACCGTGAAATAATCCGCGAGCCAGCGGTAGCTGCCGTCTTTGCGGCAAAAACGATATTCTACTTGTGCCGAGCCTCTGCCTGACGCCTGCTGGAGGCTTGCGGTGACGTTTTCGAGATCCTGTGGATGAATTCGAGACAAGAGATCCTCGAGCGACATCGAGTCCATCTCTTCCGGCGTAAAGCCCAGCACCTTCTCCACCACCGGGCTCATGTAGTCGTAGCGGTCGGCGATGAGGTTGCGGCGATAGGCCACATCCATCGAATACTCCAGCACGGCGCGGAAGCGTTCCTGCGTTTCCGCCTGCGCCAGCTCCGTCTGTTTGCGTTCGATGGCATAGCGGATGATGCGCTCCAGCAGCAGCGGCGTTGCTTCGCTTTTGGAGAGATACATGGTCGCGCCGGCCTGCATGGCTTCCACATCGACCGCGTAGCTGCCGCGGCCGGTGTACAGGATCAGCGGCGCGGTGTAGCCTTCGGCTACCATGTCACGGATCAACGCAATGCCGGTGACCAAACCCAGATCGTAATCGACCAGTACGGCGTCGTAATTGTTGGCGCGCAATGTGTCGCGGCCTGCTTCCAACGACGAGGCCCATTCCAGCGTGATTTTCCGGCTTTGGGCCTGGGCCAGCATGGAACGCGTGAGGATAAAATCATCCTCATCGTCGTCAATATGCAAAATTTTCCAGGAACGCTGCATGCTTTCCATGGCCTTTCCATTTCCCAGTCCCCTATTATCTTCGATTATCGCACAAGCAGAAATGACTGGCAATAGATGGAAAACACTGGTTGGACATGTACAAAAAAAGGGCAACCTGCCTGCGAGGCAGGTTGCCCCTACCGGTATTGGTTATGAACCGATAAACAGGATATCGCTGGTGCCGCGCTCGCGGTTCTTCCCCAGCGGATTATTCACCACCTGCCCCTGAAATACCATGGTCGATGACCCGCCACCGTCGAGGTTATACGCATCCGTACAGCCCAGTTCCTCGAAGATTTGCGCGAATTCCTCCAGGCTGACACCCCGGCTGTAGCCTTTACTGCGCCCATCGACCACGATAAACACAAAATGATTGGCGGAGATCATGCCCACGCCCGTGCGCGGGTTGTTGCCCTGGATGGAGTGGTTGCCAATATTCGAATCGACGCTGACCCGGTTAGTATTGCTGATCACTACGCCGTCTCCAACCAGCGCCGGCCCAAACGAAAGTGTATTCCACACGCCCGCATCCAGCAGTTCTTGCGCGCTGGTCTGGGTTTCATCGTAGATCCGTATTGTCCCATCCCGGTAGAAGGCCAGCCCGGTTCGGGCGGGTTCATCGCGGTAGATCACCCCATTGCGGATTATGATCCCGTCGCCGCGAAAACCGTAGTAGTCGCCGTTGATGGCGAAGACCGCCTCATTTTGCCGCGCGATTTCGGAAGTGTTGGCAATGATGTTGCGGCCAAAACTGTTTTCCGCGAAGGCGCTGCGCAGTTGAACCGCGTCTGCAATGACTACATCGGCCACGAAGTAGGTTACCCGGTTTGACCCGCTGCCGGTGGTGACCTGACGGATGGCGATGGAAAACGTGTCGCTGTGGTAATTCCAATCACCGGCGCTGGTGCTGCCGGCCTGGGCCGGGCTGAAAACTGCATTGGCAACGGAAGGCGTGGCGCTGGGGGTAACCGCCGGCAGGGTTTGCGCGGCCACGGTTTCGGCATAGGCGCTGGCATCCGCGATTTCTACGTGCTCAATCAGGTAGCGGTCGGCCAGGGTAAACAGGATCACGCCAATCAGCAGCGCCAGGCTGAGGGCAGCGCGAAGCGTTTTCTTTAAAGTTCGAGGGTTCATATCGTTTCTTTCTTTGTCCGTATTCATTGTTGGGATGATTGTATGGAAAAACACGCCCTAACAGGTATAGATGTTGTATACGCCACCGCTTCCAAATCCGGCTGGGCGCCTATACCAGTTATATACCTGTGCGCCTGCCCGCTTTCGTACAATGACCCCAGCTTGATCATCGTTTGCCATCATGGGTGTTTCACCCAATCATGTATCAGAAGGAAATCAAAATGAAACGGATACTCACATTCATAGCAACCTTAATGCTGATCTTCATTCTGGCCGCCTGTGGCGCCACCGGCAGCAGCGAGACGACCAGCACAACCACAGCGCAGAGCGCCGCAGACACTACGCCGCAAACCAGCGCCGCTGCAACCGCGCCGGCGAACACGTCCGGCAGCGCGGAGCAGGCGCTGGCGGAGAACAAAGGGACACACGCAGACGACGGCGACGGGCAAGTAGACCTGGCTGCCGCGATCCCGGTCGCGCTGGATGGGGACAATATTAACGCCAGCGGCGAGGGCATTGGCGTGGAGGGCAGCACGCTGACCATCACCGCAGCCGGCGATTACCGCTTCAGCGGCAACCTGGACGACGGCCAGATCGTGGTTGACGCGGCCAGCGACGACACGGTGCGGCTGATCCTCGACGGTGTACGCCTGAACAACACCACCACCGCGCCGGTCAATATCGTCGAGGCGGATGAAGTCATTCTCTACCTGGTGGATGGCACCACCAACACCATCAGCGACGCGGCCGAATACGTTTATGCGTCAGCCGATGTAGACGAACCCAACGCGGCGGTGTTCAGTAAAGCCGATCTATCGCTCTATGGCGGCGGCGCGCTGACCGTCACCGGCGCGTACCAGGACGGCATCTCGAGCAAAGACGGGCTGGTGATTGGCGGCGGGAGCATCAACGTGACCGCGGCGGATGACGGCGTGCGCGGCAAGGATTACCTGGTGGTCAGCGGCGGCGCGCTCAACATCACCGCCGGGGGCGATGGGTTGAAATCGGACGATGAAGAAGATGCCACCCGCGGGTATATCGCGGTTAGCGCCGGCACGCTGGCGGTTACCAGCGGCGGCGACGCGCTCAGCGCACAGACAGATGTGATCATCAGCGGCGGCGATTTTACGATTACCACCGGCGGCGGCAGCGGCGCGGTGATCGGCGATGATGTTTCCGCCAAGGGCATCAAAGGCGAGGTTAGCGTTGTGATCGACGGCGGCACATTCCGCGTCGACGCCGCGGACGATGCCATCCACTCCAACGGCAGCATCACTGTCAACAAC
>CALDSL010000241.1 GCA_937920255.1 uncultured Anaerolineaceae bacterium
ATGTGGATCGGCATGATCGCCGCGCTGCTGTTCTCGGATATTAACACCATCGCCGCGCAAACGCCGCAGGCGGCACAGACCGCCCTGGCCGCGCCGGTGACAGCGCTTCAATCCGAAAGCGCCGTGGTTCCACCCGAACAAGAGGCGGTGCTGCTGCCGGTGCGGGTTGAGAACATACAGCCGGCCGCGGATGCGCAACCGCTGGCGGCCCAACCGGCCGCGCCGGATGTGGTGGTGGCGCCTTACGATGAATACGTGGTATCACAAGGCCCGCACGGGTACTCGTACGGCCACGCGGCGATCGACATGACCGCTGGCAACGGCGCGACGATCCTATCCCCCATCAACGGCAGCGTCACGCAGAATTTCATCGATTACCTGGGCAATACCACCCTGGTGATCGAGAACGATTATTACCAGGTGACGCTGATGCACGGCTTCTATAGCGCCCAGGTGGGCGAGATGTTATCGGCCGGCCAGGTGATCGGCAGCGAGAGCAACCAGGGTAACACAGTGGACTGGTGGGGGCGCTCCTGCCGCGGCCGCGACTGCGGTTATCATACGCATTTAAATATCTTCGACAAGCGCATCGGCAGCAACGTCAACCCGTTGGGATTGATCGAGTAAAACACATCACGAATAACACGAATGAACCAAATGGACACGAATTTTTAAGAATATTTAAACATTTGTAATATTCGGCTTATTCGTACCATTCGTGATGCATTTTTTACCCTCTTCTTAAGACAGGTAGGAATTTGACCAGGAAGACCCAGGTGCGTTTCTCGAAACGGATTTCGACCACCAGCACCTCGCCGCGCGCGCCGTAGACGGTGAGACGGTACTCGGGGCCTTTGAGCAGCGGCAGCGACACGAGCTGGTTGAGCTTGCGGTTCTCGAGCAGGATGTACTGCTCCACATTTTCATAGCGCTGCTCGAGCTTCATGGCCGTCATCTGCACGTTCTGGCTTTTGGCCCAGCGATTGACGGCGTCGCACAGCTCGGGCATTTGGGCGATACGCTGCTCGGGCGATACCGGCTGGCTGGGTCGCTCGCGCCGCCCGGTGATGCGGTTCTGCGCCGCGGGCGCCGCCCCGGGCTGGTAGACCGCCATCTCGCTGGCCGGCCCCAACCCGCCCCAGTTGACACCGCGCACCAGAAAACGCCTCGGCCGGTCGCCGGGGATTCTGCGCATGCGAAAGCGGTTCACATCGCCGGCCACTTTTCCGATCAGGCGGTGTTCCTCACGGCCGACTTCGAAAATCCAGTATTCCTCAACCAATTCGCCGTCCAGAAACGACCAGCGCAGCGTCAACTCGCTTTCTTCGGGCGCGCCCTCGACGCGCACGCCGCCGGGCGGGTTTTTGATGCCGGCGGGAACATCCAGATCGACGCTAGGCCAGGCCTGCCAGTCGGACTCAAAGCCCATGCCCAGAGGGCGAATGCGGAAGCGGTGCTGCCCGGCGGATAGATTCTCCAGCCGCAGGCGCGTGTCGGATGTGCGCTGATACACGCCCGGCTCGGATTGTCCTTGCGGCTGGTCCCAGGCTTCATATTCATTCGCCCCTGGCGCGGCCTGCCAGTGCAGAATGTATTGCCCGGGGTATTTGCCTTTCTCAACCCACGGAAGGCCGGCCTGAGCCTGCGGCGATGGACGCGCGGACCCAGCGCGGCCCCGTAGCAAGCCCTGCGCCTGGCGCAGCACCGAGCGCAGATCCGGCAGCCGGGCGAACAGGCGCGCGGCGCGTTCGGCGGGAGATGGTTGCGGGGCGGCCGGTTCGGCCTCAGGCGGCTGCGCCTCGGGTTGGGCCTCCAGTGGCGCATCGTACGGAACATCGACGGGCTGCTCTTCCAGGGAGGGCTGAACTGGGAGCGGTTCTTCTACCGTCTGCGGCTGTTCATCCTCGCTGGCCGGGCTGGCTTCGATTTCGGGCAGTTCTGCCGGGGGTGGGATTACAACCAACGCTGGCGCACCGTCCAGAACGTTCTCCGGTTCCGGTGCAGTTTCCTGTGCCGGCGGTTCTGCAAGCATTTCAACAGGCGTGGGCGGCTCAACCGGCACATCCTCCACCTGGGCAGTTACGTTTTCTGGCGGTGGTTCCACGGTGGCCGGAAAATCCATGACCGGCGCAGTCTCGTCCGTCGCGGCGAGTTGATCAAGGTCGTGGATGTGTTCCTGCTCATCCAGCGCGGACAGGTCATCCCCGGCAGACGGCGCGGCTTCTTCTCCATCCGCCGGCACAACTTCATATTCCTGGATCTCATCCGCCGGGTGCGGATCCCACGCCAGCCAGGGCGAAACCGCCCGGCCCTGTGAACTGACCAGGCAAACGCGGTAGTCGCACGCGATTTCCAGCGGCGGGCGCCACGAGAAAAAGTTGCCGGCGCTGACCACCTGCTGGCTGCGGCTGTCGCGCATCTCCAGGATGGAGTAGATGGTGTCGTCGCGCGTCTCCCACTCCAGCGCGTCGTCCACCCGCTCCAGGTGCACCGGGGGGAGCTGTTCCGCGCCGGTCACGGTTTTTCGGGGCCGGGCACCCGCTGGCGGGTCGCACATCTCCACGTCCAGCAGCGAGATATCGTCGTTCAACACCGACATGAAGCTTTCGAGGATGGCGGTCTGGAGGTCGGCGTCCGAATAGGCAGCCAGTTTTTCCTCCAGCTCAGAGAGACCGTCGGTGAAGAGCATCATGCGCTGAAGCGGCGGGCGCGGGCCTAGCGGCTCAACGAAGGTCTGGCCGCGCAAACCGCGCAGGGACGACCAGCGGTCGTAGGCATGGCGCAAGGGGGTGAAGCTGATGTCGCGGTTTTTGCGGTCGTACAAGCGCACCAGGATCAGCCCGCTGCCGGCCATAAAACCGCGCAGCCCGTCCGGCCCGGCGCTGACCCGCCCGCAGGTGAAGACTGCCTCGCTGGGCTTGACCTTCGAACGCACCGCGCGCTGCGCAGCGGGCATCCACTCCACCAGGGCAACATCCAGCAGGCGCTTGATCTGATCCAGGTCTTCGGTCTGTTCGGCCGGCAGCGCAGACAGCCACTCCACCAGCTTGCGACCGAGGAAGCGCGCCGCGCTGCCGCCGGCAAAGGAGGTCTCTACGCCATCGCACAGGGCGAACACCAGGATGTCGCCATTGGCGCTCCATTCCAGGTAATCGTTGGAGGGGCGGTTGCCGGTTACGCGCTCGTAAGAAAGCGAATAGGCGTAGCGCACGCGAAATGGACCGTACTCCACGCGCGTGACCGGGGTGTTTTCTGTCTGTTTGGACTCGAACCCGATGCCCGCCATACCCGCAAGTAATCCTCTGATGAAAGAATACAGAAAACCTTCTCCCTTAGTATAACGGAAAGAAGGTTTTCTTTCATGTTATTTGATTGTTTGTTTTCACCTAAACCAATGCCCACTGCAGCACAAGTCTGAACACCATGCCTGGATGAAGCAACCAGAAGATCATCGTTTCCCGATCCGCAAACGCCTGACCGGATGCTTGACCCCACCATTACCTCTCTTCCTATGCGCAGTTTATTGTAGCTATCCTTCTTCAACTTCGAGCGGCAGGCTTTCCAAACCGTACACCAGGGTGCTCGGCACGCGTTGAATTTGTGTGCCGGGAGCGAGGCGGATGGTGCGCATCCGCTCCAGCATCTGGGTCAGCGCAATCCTGGCCTCCAGCCGGGCCAACGGCGCGCCCAGGCAGAAGTGGATGCCCTGCCCAAAGGCCAGGTGGCGGTTTGGCGTGCGATCGAGCTGGAAGGTATCGGCCGCCGGAAACTGGGCTTCGTCATGGTTGGCGGATCCGATCCAGGCCACCATACGCGCGCCATCGGGAAGCTGCGTGCCGCCAATCTCGGCGCCGGGTTTGGCAACCCGGAACATCGACTGCACCGGCGAGCGAAAACGCAGCACTTCTTCGATGGCCGGCTGGAGCAGCGCCGGGTCTTTGCGCAGCCGCTGCCAGTCTTCGGGGCGCTCAGCAAAGGTCAGCATGGCGTTGCCAATCAGGTTGGTGGTGGTTTCATTACCGGCCACCAGCAGAAGCAGGCAGAAGCCAAGCAACTCGATGGTCTCAAGCTTGCGGCCGTCGACCTCGGCCTGCACCAGCGCGCTGATCAGATCGTCGCCCGGTTGGGTCTTGCGCTGTTCGATCATGGTGAAGAAGTAGCCGCCCATCTCGATGATGGCGGTGCTGTTTTCAGTGAACGCGGCATAATTGAACTCGCCCGCCACATTGGCCAGCGACACCACCTGATCCGACCAGGTTTTGAACTTCCCGCGGTCGGCGGCGGGGATGCCCAGCATCTCGGCGATGACGATGACCGGGAGCGGCACGGCAAGGTCGGCGATGACGTCAAAAACCGGCTTGCCGCGCGCCTGGTCGAGGTGCTCGCGCACGATCTGCTCAATGCGTGGGGTCAGTGCCTCCACCGCACGCGGGGTGAACGCCTGGGTGACCAGCGAGCGCAGCTCGCGGTGCTTGGGCGGGTCGGTGGTGATCATCGACGCGGCAAACGGCTGGGTCGGATCGTTGGGGTCGCCGGCGAACTGCGAAGAAAAGGTTTCGTAATCGGAAAGCACCCGCTGCACGTCCTCGTAGCGGAAGACGTTCCAGTGATGGGTCTGCGGGTCGTAAAAAACTGGGTTATCGGCGCGCATGCGCGCATAGGCCGGAAATGGATCAATCACCCGGTCGATATTTCGCATGGTAGACATGGCATCTCTCCCAAAGTCGTTATGGTTAACAGCAATCTGGCGCCCCCTGATAGACCAAATTAGACCGTTTAATCATAGCATCTTTATTGGAAATGTGTATCGCGCATCGTCCTGGCGTCTGGTTACGACTGCATCTTTTGCATGATGGCGTACAGGCGCAGGGCTTTCAGATCATCATAATCCACACGGCCGTCGAGCGCGTCGTAGACCGGCTTGAGGTAGGCCGTGCCCAGTTCTTGAAAGGCGCGCATGGCATCCGCTCGCAGATCGGGGCCGGCGGCAACACCTTCCAGCAGATCCTCGCGCGGAGCGAGGGGCATACCTTCCATCAGGCAGCGCGCCAGGTGGTCGATGATGGTGTTGGGCTTGATGTTGAAGCGCTCCACCAGGGCGCTCATGCCCAGGCCGCTCTGGTAGGCTTTGCCGGTGGAGACGTGGCGGGCGCTGGATTCCACATCCGGCGCGGCGGATCTGGCGGGCGCGGCGGCGCGCGCCGGCGCGGCCTGCTCGGCCGGGGGCTGGATGTTGTGCTGCCGGCAGTAGGCGTCGATGATATCGGCAAAATCCTGGCCATACTGCGCCAGCTTGGTGGCCCCCACCCCGTAGATGTGCTCCATCCGCGCCAGGCTGACCGGGTAACGCGCGGCCATATCCACCAGAGTGCGGTCGGAGAAGATGATGTAGGGCGGCACCTGGGCCAGGTCGGCCAGGTACTTGCGGCGCGAGCGCAGCAGTTCAAACAGGTCGCGGTCGTACTCCTCGCCGCGCCGGCTGACTTCGCGCTCCTCGGCTTCGACCAGCGTGCCCATCAACGGCGCGCGGGTTTTGAAGAACTGGTAGGCCTCAGGCGTCAGGCGCAGGCTCTGGTACTGCTCATCCTGGGTCAGGTAACCTTTTTGCAGTAATTGCTGGCTAAGGTGCAGCCACTGCTCGCGGTTCAAATCCCGGCCGATGCCGTAGGTGGAGAGCTGCTCGTGGCCGTTGGCCAGCACTTTTTGGTTTTTGGAACCCAGCAGCACGTCGGTGATGTGGCTGGAGCCAAAGCGCTCGCCGGTGCGCGCCACGCACGACAGAAACTTGAGCGCGGGCGTGGTGATGTCCACCTGATTTTCGTCCAGCGCGCGGCAGAAATCGCACATGCCGCAGTTGCCGTTGTGGTATTTCTCGCCAAAGTACTGCAGCAGCGGCACGCGCCGGCATCCGCGCGTGCTGCCGGCGTATTTGACCAGCGCGTCAAGGTGCTGGCGCGCCACCTGCTGCTCGGCGCGATCTTTCTCATTAATAAAGTATTCCTGCTTCTTGATGTCGCCGTAGCTGAACAGGAGCAGGCAGTGCGACGGCAGCCCGTCACGGCCGGCGCGGCCGATTTCCTGGTAATAACTTTCGATGCTCTTTGGCAAATCGTAGTGCACCACAAAGCGCACGTTGGATTTGTTGATGCCCATGCCAAAGGCAATGGTGGCGACGATGATCTGCGCGTCGTCGCGCAGAAAGAGATCCTGGTTTTGCTCGCGCTCTTCGGCCGAAAGACCGGCGTGATACGGCCGCGCGCTGAAGCCTTTCTCCTGCAGGGTCAGCGCCAGGTCGTCCACCTGCTTGCGTGAGAAGCAGTAGATGATCCCCGGCTGCCCGGGAAAGCGGCGCAGAAAGCGCAGCAATTGGCGGGTGGGGCTGGTTTTCGGCGCGACTTCCAGGTACAGGTTGGGGCGATCAAAGCTGGCGATGAACTCGTTGGAACTGCTGAACCCCAGGCTGGCCTTGATATCCTTGCGCACCCGCGCGGTGGCGGTGGCGGTAAGCGCCATGCACACCGCCTCGGGGAAACGCTTGCGCACGTCGATCAACTGGCGGTACTCGGGGCGGAAATCATGGCCCCACTCGGAAATACAGTGCGCCTCGTCGATCGTCAGGCAGTCGACCTGCATCCCGGCCAAAATAGCGGAAACGCGCGCCGTGAGCAGCGATTCGGGCGCGACGTACAGCAGTTTGGCCTCGCCTTCCAGCAGGCGCTCGACGTTCAGGTTGTAGTCATCAGAACTGAGCGAGCTGTTGAGTTGCACCGCCGGGACGCCAAGCTGCTGGAGTTGCTGCACCTGATCTTTCATCAAAGAAATCAGGGGCGAGACGACGATGGTCAGGCCGTCAAAGATCAGTGCGGGGATCTGGTAGCACAGCGACTTGCCGCCGCCAGTGGGCATGATAATGAGGCTGTCGCGGCGGGCCAGCACATTGGTAATGATTTCTTCCTGCAGCGGTTTGA
>CALDSL010000242.1 GCA_937920255.1 uncultured Anaerolineaceae bacterium
TGCGCCCCAACCTGCTGCTCCTGCTGCAGTTATTATTCCTGGCCGCGCTGATCTTTGCGCTCACCCGCCCGTTCCATTGGAGCGAGGGGTTGAGCGGCGAGGCGGCCATTTTCATCATCGATTCCTCGGCCAGCATGTCCGCCACCGACACCACGCCCAGCCGGCTGGAGGCTGCCAAGTCCCGCGCGCGCCAGTTGGTTGACGAACTGCCCGATTCGGCGCGGGTGACGGTGATCGAAGCCGGGCAGGAAGCGGCGGTACGCGCCAGCTCCAGCCGCGACCGGCGCCAGGCGCACCTGGCAATTGAAAGCATCCAATCCGGCACCGGCGGCAGCGATATGCGCGTGGCGCTCGAACTGGCCTCGGCCATCGCCTCGCGCCAGCCCGGCACGCAGATCGTGGTGCTCTCGGACGGCAACGTGACTCTGCCCGAGCGCATGGCCGTGCGCGGCAGCCTGCGCTTCCTGCCGGTCGGCACCGGCGGCGAGAACCAGGCCATCGGCCTGCTCAACCTGGACGCGCGCCCCGACGGCCGCCTCTCGGCCTTTGTGCAGGTGGAGAATTTCGCCGCCGCGGACGCGCAGCGCCGGCTGGTGCTGGCCGCGGATGGAGCCACCATTGGCGCGTTTGACCTCGACCTGCCCGCGGGAAGCCAGCAGCCGGTGGTGATCGACGACCTGCCGCAGGGGGCGCAGGTGATCGAAGCCTGGTTGGAAGGCGCAGACATGCTGGCGCTGGACGACCGCGCCGTGGCCGTACGCCCGGCATCCCGCACCATTCGCGCCGCCCTGGTGACCCAGGGCAACGTCTTCCTGCGCACCGCGCTGGGGCTGCTGCCCGGCATCGAGTTGACCGAAGTCGCCCCCGACGCGGCCGCCACGCTGGGCGCATTCGACCTGGTGATCTACGACGCCGTGGCCCCGCCCGATCCGCTGCCGGCGACCGGCAACCTGCTGTTCATCGCTCCACTGCGCAGCACGCCGCTGTTTACCGTCACCGGCACCGTGGATACGCCCGCGCTGCGCGCGCTCGACCCCACCAATTTTCTGTTGGAAAATGTCTCCCTGGCCGGCGTCAGTGTGCTGGACGCGGTGGAAATGAGCATTCCCACCTGGGCCGTGCCAGTGGTGGCCGCCGATTCGGGCGCGGAAAGCACCCCGGCCCTGTTCTACGGCGAGACGGAGGGGCGGCGGGTGGCCGTGCTGGCCTTTGACCTGCGTCACTCGGATCTACCCCTGCAGCCGGCCTTCCCGCTGCTGTGGGTCAACCTGACCAACTGGCTGGCCCCCGGCCTGCGCAGCGATATTCCCACCCAGGTGCAGGCGGGCGAGAGCCTGGCCTTTCCGCTGCCCGAGGGCGCGCAGACCGTCACGGTCACCCGCCCAGACGGCAGCCGTGTGCAGGTCAGCGGCGAGGCCGGGCGCGCGGTGTTCACCGATACCGCGCAACTCGGCTTGTACCAGATCGACCTGGGCGAAGACCGCCGCGCCGGGTTTGCCGCCAACCTGTTCTCCGAGCAGGAATCGCGGCTGGAGCCGGCCGCCAACCTGCCCGGCATGGATGCCGCCGAAGCCGCGGCGGCCGCTGCTCCGCTGCAGGGCATGCGTGAGTGGTGGCGCCCGCTGGCGTTCCTCGCGCTGGGCCTGCTGGTGGGCGAATGGCTGGTCTACCAGCGTGCCGCCCTCGCCCGCCTGCGCGATACGCTGCGTCAGGGTTGGAGTATAAAAAATGCAAAAAGCTGAAACGCGAAGAACGCCAAGGTATCGCGAAGTACGCGAAGAAGAGATAGGAAAATTTTTGCCTTTCTTCGCGTACTTTGCGCCCACTTCGCGCCCTTCGCGGTTCAGCTTTTCTTCCTTGAATAAAGGTTTACGGGTTTAAAGTATGACGATCTCTTTCATCTACCCCTGGTTTCTACTGCTTCTCCTGCTCATCCCGCTGACGGTGGGGCTGGCGTTGGCCGGGCGGCGCGGGTTGAACCCGCTGCGATTCTGGGGCGGGCTGGGGCTGCGCTCGCTGCTGCTGCTGTTGATCGTGCTGGCGCTGGCTGGCATCCAGGTGCATCTGCCCTCCAACCTGCTCACCGCCGTGTTCGTGCTGGACGTGTCCGACAGCGTCAGCCCCGAGGAACAGGCGCGCGCTGAGGACTGGGTGCGCGCCGCGGTGGAGGAAATGCCGGTCGGCGACCGCGCCGCGATTGTGCTGTTTGGCGAAGACGCGCTGGTCGAGCGGCTGGCCAGCGAAGACCGCATCCTGCCCGACCTGGCTTCCGTGCCGGTCACCACCCGCACCGATATCGCCAGCGCGCTGCAGCTTGCCCTGGCGCTCTTCCCGGATGAAGGCGCGGGACGCATCGTGCTGCTCAGCGACGGGCGCGAAAACCTGGATAACGCCCTGCGCCAGGCCGACCTGGCGGCGATGCAGGGCATCCAGCTCCAGTTTGTGCCGCTGGGGCAGGCAGCCGAGGGCCAGGAGGTGCTGCTCGATTCGCTCGAAGCTCCGCCGGAAATGCGCGAAGGCCAGCAGTTTGACCTGGACATCAGCGTGGAGAGCAGCGGGCGCACAGGCGCCACCCTGCGCGTGTTCGCCGACGGCGCGCTGATCCAGACCCAGGAAGTGCAGCTCCAGCCGGGCATCAACCGCTACAGCATCCCCGTGCGCAACGTGGAAGCCGGTTTCCACCGCTACCGTGTGCAGGTGGTGCCCGACGGCGACACCTATTTGCAGAATAACGAAGCCAGTGCCTTTACTGTGGTGTACGGCGCGCCGGGCGTGCTGGTGGTGGAAGGCCAGGACGGCGAGGCCGCCAACCTGGTAGACGCGCTCGAGGCGGCCGAGATGCGCGTGACGCGCATCGCCCCGGCGCAGATGCCGGTGACGCTGCCCGAACTGGCGCGCTATGAAGCGGTGGTGCTGGTGAATGTGCCCGCGCCGGCGCTGCCCGGCGGCGCGATGGAGTCGCTGCCGGTCTACGTGCGCGATCTGGGCAAGGGCCTGTTGATGATCGGCGGGCAGAATACTTTTGGCGCGGGCGGCTATCTGCGCAGTGAGTTGGAGAAAGCCCTGCCGGTGGACATGGACGTCAAGAGCCGCGAGCGCAGCGCCAACCTGGCGCTGGTGCTCACGGTGGATAAAAGCGGCAGCATGGGCCGCTGCCATTGCGACGACCCCGACCTGTTCCAGACCTATACCCGCCAGGAAGTCGGCCAGCCCAAGGTTGACATCGCCAAGGAGGCCATCATGCGCTCGGCCAGCGCGCTAAGCGTGCAGGATTACCTGGGCGTGGTGGCCTTCGACACCGCCTCGCACTGGGCGCTGCAAATGGGCCCGCTGGTGGACGAACTGACGCTGGAAGGCTCGATCGGCGCGATCGTGGCCGACGGCAGCACTAACATGGAAAGCGGCGTGCTGGCTGCCTACGACGCGCTCAAAGACATCCCTGCCACACGCAAACACATCATCCTGATGACCGACGGTTGGGTGCGCACCGGCGATCTGACCCCGCTGGTGGAGCAGATGCGCGATCAGGGCATCACTCTCAGCGTGATCGCGGCGGGCGAAGGCTCGGCCGAGTATCTGGAAGCGCTGGCAGAGGCCGGCGGCGGGCGCTTCTACCCCGCCACCGACATCCTGCACGTGCCGGATATCTTCCTCAAAGAGACAGTGCAGTCGGTTGGGCAGTACGTGATCGAAGAGCCGTTATACCCGCTGCCCGGCATGAGCAGCCCGATCCTTAAGGGTGTGGACGAGGCCAGCCTGCCCGCGCTGCTGGGCTACAACGGCACGTCGGCCAAGAACACCGCGCGCATCGACCTGCTGACCCCGCGCGGCGATCCGCTGCTGGCAAGCTGGCAGTACGGGCTGGGCCGTGCCGCGGTGTGGACCTCGGACCTCAAAGGCCAGTGGGCCAAAGATTGGGTGGGGTGGGAAAGCTTCCCGCGCTTTGCCTCGCAACTGGTGGGCTGGGTGCTGCCCATGCCCCAGGTGGAAGGCCTGAGCGCCGGCGTGGCGCTGGATGATGACGGCGCAGTCATCCGCCTGGACGCGGAAGACCCCGCCGGCCGCCCGCTCGACCGGCTGGACGTGACCGCGCGGCTGGTCGACCCTGACCTGCAGGTGCGCGAGATCGAACTGCGGCAGGTGGGCGCGGGGCAATACCAAAGCGTGGAGCGCCTGCCCGAGCCGGGCGCGTACCTGGTGCAGATCAACGCCGCCGAGGGCGGCGACGGCGCGCCGCTCGGCCAGGTGACGGCCGGGCTGGTGGTGCCGTACTCGCCTGAGTACCGCGCGCAGGGTACCAACCGCGGCCTGCTGGATGCGCTGGCGCGCACCGCCGGCGGCGGCGAGATCGCCGACCCGCTGCGCGCCTTTGTGCACGACTTGCAGACCGTGGCCGGGGCGCGCGAGATCTGGTGGCCGCTGCTGCTGGCCGCTGCGCTGCTCTTCCCGCTGGATGTGGCCGTGCGCCGCCTGGTGATCACGCGCCATGACGTGCGCCGCGCGCGCGCCTGGATCGCCGAACGGCTGCCGGGGCGCAAGGGCGCCGAGGGCCCATCCGGCCCCGTGGTGCTGGGCGACCTGTTCCGCGCGCGCGACCGCGCCCGCCGCCGTTCGGATTCCCGCGCCGGCCGCGCGCCCGAAAAGCCGCGCGAGCCGGAGCAGAGAGAAACCCCGCCCGCGCCAACGCCGCCGCCCGAGGAACCCGTCGACACATTGGCCCGCTTGCGCGAGTCGAAGAAGAAGCGAAAATCATAGAAATTCGTAGGTTGGGTTGAGCCGAAGGCGAAACCCAACAGACAGACGGTCGTAAAAGCCGATCGCGCTTTGCGGGCCACGCAAAACGAAAACGTGTCCTTCGGGTATGACACGAATTATCAATTAAGCGTTGGGGTTCGCGGCGCGCCTGGGTCGGGTTTGGGGTTTATGATGGACCGCGCCGGTTGATTGCGCCGCTCAACCCAACCTACGGGTTACTACGGATTACTCCATCTCCCCCAACTCATACATCACCAGCGCCACGGCGGCCAGCGCGGCGGTCTCCATGCGCAGAATGCGCGGGCCGAGGGTGACGGGCTGCACGCCCGCCTCTTGCGCCAGCCCAATTTCCTCTTCCGAAAACCCGCCTTCGGGGCCGACGAAGACTGCCACCCGCCCGCGCTGTTCGGCGCTGGCAAGCGCCGCGCCGAGCGAAAGGCTATCTTCCTCTTCCCACGCGATCAGCGCCAGGTCGTGGCTGCCGCGCGCCGCCTGCACGGCCGCGTCGAAGCGCAGCGGCGCGCCAAGCGCGGGGATGCGCCCGCGGCCGCTCTGCTCGGCCGCTTCTTGCAAAATGCGCTGCCAGCGTTCCGTCTTCTTCTCCACGTCGCGCGCGTCCTGCACCAGCGCGCGGCTGGTGATCACCGGCACGACCGCCGCCGCGCCCAGTTCGACCGCTTTTTGCAGCACAAACTCGAACTTTTCGCGCTGGGTCAGGCCCAGGTACAGCGTCAACCGCGTGCGCGGTTCGCCCGTGGCAGGTGTTCGCTCCACCACCGCGGCGCGCACCTGCTGCCCCACTTCCACCAGTTCAAGCGTATAGGCAAAGCCCTCGTTATCCAGCCCGATCACGCGCTGGCCGGGGCGCAGCCGCAGCACGCTGCGCACCTGGCGCGCGGTGTCGTCCGGAAACTGGACGGTCTCGGCGCGCAGGCTTTGGGCGGGCAGGAAAAAGCGGTGCATCCGGCCTCAGTCCTCGTCTTCGTCCACGGTATCCGCGCGGCGGCTACGCGCTTCCTTGCCGGCGATCACTACGGTGTACTCGCCTTTCAGGTCACCTTCCGGCAGCCCGGCCAGCAGTTCCGACAGCGGCGCGCGGGTGATCGTCTCGAACATCTTGGTCAGGTCGTTGCCCAGCGCGGCCGGGCGGTCGCCGTAGACCGCCAGCGCGTCCTGCAAAAAGGCGCGCAGCCGGTAGGGGCTTTCGTAGAAGATCAGGGTGTGGGGTGAGTCTGCGTCCACCTCGAAGAAGCGCCGGCGCGCGCCGGGCTTGCGCGGCGGAAAGCCGCGAAAGGTGAAGCTGTGCACCGGCAGGCCCGAGAGCACCACCGCCATGATCAGCGCTGCCGCCCCGGGAATGGCCGTCACCGGCAGCCCCTCGGCCACCGCGGCGCGCACGATCAAGAAGCCCGGGTCGGAGATGCCCGGCGTGCCCGCATCGGTGACCACTGCCACGGATTTGCCCTCGCGCAGCAGGTTGAGGATGCGCGGCAGGGCCTTTTCTTCGTTGTACTCGTGGAAGGAAATCTGCGGCTTTTTGATCTCGTAGTGCTTGAGCAGGATGCCCGTGTGGCGCGTATCCTCGCTGGCGATGGCGTCCACCTCACGCAGCACATCCAGCGCGCGCAGGGTGATGTCGCCAAGATTGCCGATGGGGGTTGAAACGATATAGAGCATGGAGTTTATTTTTGCCGAGTTGGTGCGCGTAGGGTGCATTAGGGTGCGCCTAGGCGCACCCTAATGCACCCTACGCGCTACAAAACGCGGGACGGAGCTGTGCTGCCGTCCCGCGTTGGTTTTGGTTGGGTTAATCAGCCGGAGCGCTCTCGCTCAGGTGCGCGGCTTCGCGCAGAGCGGCGGCCTTATCGGTTCGCTCCCAGGTCAGGTCCAGGTCGTCGCGGCCGAAGTGGCCGTAGGCGGCCACCTGGCGGTAGATCGGGCGGCGCAGTTGCAGGTCGCGGATGATCGCGCCGGGGCGCAGGTCGAAGTGCTCGGTCACCAGGCGGGCGATTTCATCGTCTTCGATGGCGCCGGTACCAAAGGTTTCGACGTTGACGCTCAATGGGTGGGCCACGCCGATGGCATAGGCGAGCTGGATCTCGCAGCGCTGGGCCAGGCCGGCGGCCACGATGTTCTTGGCCACATAGCGCGCGGCGTAGGCGGCCGAGCGGTCGACTTTCGTCGGGTCTTTGCCCGAGAACGCGCCGCCGCCGTGGCGGCCCATGCCGCCGTAGGTGTCGACGATGATCTTGCGGCCGGTCACGCCCGCGTCGCCCATCGGGCCGCCGATGACAAAGCGGCCGGTGGGGTTGACGTAGATCTTGATGTTCTCGTCGACCATATCGGCCGGGATGGTGGGCAGGATCACATGGTCGATGATCGCGGCGCGAATATCTTCCTGGCTGATATCGGGTGAGTGCTGGGTCGAAATGAGCACAGTGTCGACGCGGGCAGGCTTGCCGTAGTGGTATTCCACCGTCACCTGGCTCTTGCCGTCGGGGCGCAACCAGGGCAGGGTGCCGTCCTTGCGCACTTCCGCCAGGCGGCGGGTGAGCTTGTGGGCCAGGTAGATCGGCATGGGCATCAGCGCCTGGGTTTCATTGCAGGCAAAACCGAACATCATGCCCTGATCGCCGGCGCCCACGGCCTCGATCTCGGCTTCGGTCATTTCGCCCTGCTTGGCTTCCAGAGCCTTGTCCACGCCCATGGCGATATCGGTCGACTGGCTGGCAATCGCCGCCTGCACGCCGCAGGTATGGCCATCAAAGCCCTTGTCGCTGCTGTCGTAGCCAATTTCATTGACCACGCGGCGCACCAGCTCGTCAAAGTTGACGAAGGCGTTGGTGGTGATCTCGCCCAGCAGCATCACAAAACCGGTCTTGGTGGCGGTTTCGCAGGCCACGCGCGACATCGGATCCTGCTCGAGGCAGGCGTCCAGGACAGCATCGCTGACCTGGTCGCAGAGCTTATCCGGGTGCCCTTCCGTGACCGATTCAGAGGTGAACAGGTACCGCGGCGCGCTCATAAAGGTGGTATTCATGTTTGAAATTCCTCCGATGAACAAAAAATTGCCCCGTCCGGAACAGCGAGGGGCAATCATGCGCGATGCGGCTGCCCTCTCATCTTCCAGAAATCTTCTGCCGGATTTGGCACCTTAGTTGCTCGCGCTCTCGCGCGAGACTGGGTTGCCGAGGCTTCATCGGGCCGGTCCCTCCACCTCTCTGGATAAGAGTGCCTTTGGGGGCGAACTCAATTCGATTAAATTGCATGTTATCACAACTCTTAGGGGTTGTCAAACATTGATCATGAAAACGTATTACAAGCGAAATTGGATATAACGAATCTGTAAATGGCCGGCCTCGCTGCGCTTGCATGGATAATCTGGTCATGCTATAATTCATGCATTACTGATGGTTGAAAGGCGTTCAACACATACGTCTGGCTCGCCTGCGCACCACATTAGCTGATTTGACCGGCAGGGGGCCATCGTCATCCCGCAATACAACGATCACAAGTGAAAGTTCTGCGCAAATCACCTGCCAGGGGGTGGGCAGTGGTATGCGTATATAGAAGTATCCTATTCCAAAGAGAATCAAACCCATATGAAAATCCTTGAACTTGAAAATGCTCCATTAGCGACGCTGCGTCAAATGGCCAATGATCTTTCCGTTCCCAACGCGAACCGGCTGAAGAAAGAAAACCTGATTATGAAGATTCGCCAGGTGGAAGCCGAACGCGAAGGACTGGAAGTGCGTGGTGGTATCCTGGAGATCATGAATGAAGGCGTCGGTTTTCTGCGCACCAATTACCAGGTGGGGCAGGAAGACGTCTACGTTTCGCAGGCGCAACTGCGCCGCTATGAACTGCGCAGCGGCGACCTGGTGCTGGGGCACGTGCGCCCGCCGCGCGAATCCGAGCGCCACTACGGCCTGTTGAAAGTTGAGACCATCAACGGGCTGCCGCCCGATGAAGTGCGCGGCCGCCCCAACTTTGAGAATCTCACGCCAATTTTCCCGGACAAGCGCTTCGACCTGGAAACGGACCGCAGCGTGCTTTCCACCCGCCTGATTAACCTGATCGCGCCAATCGGTCGCGGCCAGCGCGGCATGATCGTCTCGCCCCCCAAGGCCGGCAAGACCACCATCCTCAAACAGATCGCCAACGCCATCTCGACCAAAAACCCCGAGGTACACACCATCATGGCGCTCATTGGCGAGCGCCCCGAGGAAGTGACCGATATGGACCGCTCGGTGGACGCGGAAGTGGTAGCCAGTACCTTCGACGAACCGGTGACCTCGCACGTGCGCACCGCCGAAATCGCCCTGGAGCGCGCCAAGCGCCTGGTGGAAATCGGCCGCGACGTGGTTATTCTGATGGATTCGCTCACCCGTCTCGCGCGCGCCTACAACCTGGTGGTCAACCCCAGCGGGCGCACGCTTTCCGGCGGTATGGATCCTTCCGCGCTCTACCCGCCCAAGCGTTTCTTTGGCGCGGCGCGCAATCTGGAAGAGGGCGGCTCGCTCACCATCATCGCCACCGCGCTGGTGGATACCGGTTCGCGCCTGGACGATGTGGTGTACGAAGAGTTTAAAGGTACCGGTAACATGGAACTGCACCTTTCGCGCCGTCTGCAAGAACGGCGCATTTTCCCCGCCATCGATATCGAGCGCTCCTCCACCCGCCGCGAAGAGCTGCTTCTTGGTCCCGACATCTTGCAAAGAGTCTGGTTAATGCGTAGAATGTACCTGCAAATGATTGGCCAGCAGCCGCAGGGCGCGGGTCTGGATACCGCCGTCGCGACCGAGGCCATCTTGCAGCGCATGACGCGCACCAAAACCAACCAGGAACTGCTCGAAAACTTAATGGAGGATATGTGAGGTCTAATCCCGCTCTTCGGGAAAAACCAGACAGTGAACCAAAGCAAGACCGGGTGAACAACTGGCTTCCTAAAGTGTCGTGGGGGGTGGTAATCATTATCGTTGCGCTGCTGGTGTCGGTGTTAATTCCCCGCACACCCGCTCAGACTGCCAGCGCTGTATCGAGACCGGCCGCTACGGTCTTCCCGACCCAGCCGCCATTGGACATTCGCTTACCAGAACTCAAACCCAGTGGGATACAATCGGTTTCCCGGCTGACGGTGCCGCATACCATTATCCCCGACCGCCCGCGTACCAACGCGACGCGCTACACCGTCCAGCAGGGCGACTCGGTGTTCAGCATTGCCACGGAATTCAAACTTCAGCCGGAATCCGTCCTGTGGGCCAACTATGACACACTCAACGACGATCCGCAGATGCTGGAAGTTGGCCTTGACCTGAACATTCCCCCACTCGACGGCGTGTTTTACAAGTGGCGCGATGGGGATACCATTCAGGGCGTCGCCGACCGTTACAAGGTTGATCCGCAGGCCATCCTGTCCTATCCCGGCAACCGCCTGGACATGACCGACCCGAAGATCACCCCCGGTGATTTCATCATGATCCCCGGCGGCAGAGGCGAGATCCGCGTGTGGGTGGTTCCCACCATTCCGCGTGGCAAGGCAGGCGTCTCGCTGGGCTTTGATACCTGCGATACCAGCAATAGCGTGGGCTTTGGTACCGGCACGTTTATCTGGCCGGCGCCCAACAAGATGGTTTCGGGCAATGACTACTGGAGCGGCCACCTCGCGATTGATATCGGCGCGGGCATGGGCCAGTACATCTACGCCTCTGATGGCGGCGTGGTGGTGTACGCCGGCGCGATCTCGGGCGGCTACGGCAACATGGTCATGATCGACCACGGCAACGGTTACCAGACCCTATATGCGCACCTCAGCGGCATCAACACCCGCTGCGGCGCGAGCGTCAGCCAGGGCACGGTCATCGGCCTGGCCGGCAGCAGCGGCAACTCTACCGGCGCGCATCTCCACTTCGAAGTGCGCTACATGGGCGGGTTTGTCAATCCCTGGTCGGTACTGCCGTAATCCAAATAAGCCGTTCACACTTCTAGGGCCACCCAAAACATTAAAGAAGTACGCTGAGCCCCGTCGAAGCGTACGGCACATCTAGCAAACCGAGTTCTCAAAGTAGGTAGAGACGCAAAATCTTGCGTCTCTACCTTTTTTATGCGGGAAATCCCCGATGGCTTTTTGAAGAACCTCCCCATACAACCCGCAGAAGCGGCAGGCTACAATTGCATAGCAGAGAAATATTGGCTAACCAATTGGCAGCCTGGGTTGCTGTGAAAGATGAGGATAGGATACAGGTATGGACGCGAATGAAAAACGGCGCGGACGGTGGCACACCCAACGGATCACCGTGCAGTTAACCCCTGAAGAGGAACAGCGCCTGCGCAAGTGGCGCGAGCGCCGCGAACGCCGGGCGCGGCGGCATGAGAGCGGTTTGCCGGTGCAGGGCGAGACCAACCGCTACGGCAACCGCGAAATCCCTGATCACGAACAGGACGAGTACGGCTGGTCGCAGTATCATGGACAGCCGTTTGCGCGTGGATTCCACGACGAAGAGTATCGTGGCGAGCGCGAAGCCTGGATGGAACGCGGCCCGCAAACCGGCCGGGGGCCAAAAGGCTACCAGCGCCCTGACGAACGCATCTTTGAAGATGTGTGCGAGCGCCTGACCGAACACGGCCAGATCGACGCGCGTGATATCAGCGTGGAGGTAACCGGCGGCGAGGTGGTCCTGCGTGGCACGGTGGACGGCCGCCGCACCAAGCGCATGGTGGAAGATGTGATCGAGAATGTGTCTGGCGTGCGCGATATTCATAACGAACTGCGCATCAACCAGCGCCAGGGCGGTGAGGAGGCATAATGGCGGCGCAAGTTTTTGGGCAGGTTGAAAAGCTGGCCCGGCAAGTATTGGGTGACATCTCTCCCGCGCCGCATATCGATTTTCTGTCCGTGCAGGACGGCATCGGCTTCGCCCCCGACCTGGAACACCAGCGTGAACATCTGCCATTCGGCATGCTGGAAAGTACCCCTGCTGAATTCACCGCTACACTGGCGAGTCCTGTCACCGCGCACTGGACACCGGGCCGGATGTGGGCCATCCCCGGGCCGTATACTGGACTGGGGCCGCGCGGCTACCGCCGCAGCGACCGCCGCATTTTTGAAGACATCTGTGACCGACTGACCCGCCACGGTATGCTGGACGCCAGCGAGATTGAGGTGGCGGTTGACGCTGGTGTTGTCACGCTTCATGGGGCAGTCGCCGGCCGCACGGAGAGCCGCATGGCTGCCGCCACGGCCGGGGGGGTTCCCGGCGTCGTCGCAATCGTCAACCGGCTGCGCTTTAAGGGTTGAAATACAGCTTCCACCAGGGAGTATCCACCCCTGACACGGGCAGGGTTGTGAAGTCGGTCGTATAGCGGACGGTGAAGAGATCCCAGAAGGCGTTTTTGGCGTGGCTTGCTAGCAGGATGGAGACAATCACGCCGGCCAGCAGAATCAGCGCGCGCCATTTGCGGTCTTTCGATTTCTGGTAGAGCAGGATGCTGGCGCTGACAACCGCCGTGCTCACCAGCAGGAACGGCGTCTTGTACGATGTTGTCACTTCGTCAAAGAAGGCCATCAACACAAAGGGCATCATCATGGCAAACATCGATGCGTCGAGTTCGCGTCTCCAGGCTAGATACAGGATGATCAAGACGCCCAGCGCGAAGGCTGTGATCCCTGCCCACAGTGGAAGGCCCGGGGGCGGGGATCCCTCGATAGACACAGTCGCTGTGAATAGCCACAACGGTAGTTGTGTGAGCAGTATCGCCGGCAGCCGTCGCTCACGAACGTTGTTTGTTGTATATGTTGTCTCCATTGATCCTCCTTGTATCATGGAAACGGCTGGCAACCTTTCAAGAATCCGGGTTGATTATCGAAATTATAGGATTTATCCCACGGGCTCAGGGCGTAAAAAATAACGCCCACCATGTTGTCCCCGGCCCGGGTACGGGCGCGCAATTCATGGCGCAGTTTTCCAGCGTGGCGCCAAAGGCATTCCAGTAGGCGTCCACCGCGTGTCCGTTAACCTGAATCGCCAGGATCAGCGCTCCAAACAGCACCAGCAAACGCCACTTGTGGTCTTCCAGTTTTTGGTAGGCGTACATGCCGGCGGAGGCGATGGCGACACTGCAAACCTGAAACGGCAGCTTGTACGAGTCGGCCATCGATTCCATGCGAAACATCAGCGCGATGGGCAGAATGACGATCACCAGCAGCGAAGCATCCAGCTCCCAGCGCAGGCCCAGGTAGACGAGCACAAGCAGCGCCAGCCACAGTGCCATCCATCCAATCCAGTCCGGCAGCCGCAAAAAATCGAAGACCACGTTGGATGTTCCAAATGTGAACAGCCACAATGGAAGCTGGGTCAGCAGGGTCACCGGCAAACCCTCGTAGCGGATCCGTTCGATTGGGCTCAACGTTTCCATTTTTCACCTCTCCATATGGCGATCGACGCTATATGGATATCATAGCACGGTGTAATGGTAAATTCTACTGCTATTACAGCAGGCTGGGTGGGTCGACCTGGATCTGCACGCCCTCGGACGGCAGCTCGCTGAGGTGCGCGCGGATCAAATCAGCCGGGTCGGGGCCGCGCACCACCACCTGCCAGCGGTACTGGCCGTTGTGCTTGCTGAAAAAGCACGGCACCGGGCCGATCAGGTTGGTGGCGCTGAAGTTGTCTTCCTCAATCCGCTGTTGAAGCAGGGCGGCAGTGCTGCGCGCCGACTGCTCCACCGCGGCGGCATCCGGCCCGCGGAATTCCAGCCGGGTGAGGCGCGCGAATGGCGGATAGTTCATATCGCGCCGGTAGCGGATCTCCTGCTCGTAAAAACCGGCGTAATCGTGCTGCGCCGCGGCCTGAATGGCGTAATGTTCGGGCTGGAAGGTTTGCAGCACCACCCGCCCGCCCAGCAGGCTGCGCCCGGCGCGCCCGGCCACCTGGGTGAGCAGTTGGAAGGTGCGCTCCCCGGCGCGGTAATCGTCCAGGTTCAGGCCCACGTCGGCCAGAATCACGCCCACCAGGGTCACCAGAGGCAGGTCCAGCCCCTTGGCCAGCATTTGCGTGCCCACCAGAATATCGGCCTGGTGGTTCATAAAATGCGACAGCAGGATGTCGTGGGAGCCTTTTTCGCGCACGGTTTCGGCGTCCCAGCGCAGGGTGCGCGCGCTCGGGAAGGCGGCCTGCACCTCGCTCTCCACCTTTTCCGTGCCGGTGCCGTACTGGCGGATGTGCGCGCTGCCGCAGGCGGGGCATTTCTTGGGCATTTGCCGACGGTAGCCGCAGGTGTGGCAGGTGAGCGCGTTGGCGCCGCCGTGCAGGTGCTGCACCAGCGGGCGGTCGCAGCGCGGGCAGCGCAGGCTGTTGCCGCAGTCGCGGCAGAACACATAGGTGGCCGTGCCGCGCCGGTTGAGGAACAGGATGGCCTGCTGCCCCGCCGTGAGTACGTTGGTGATGGCGCTTTGCAGCGGGCGGCTGAAGATGGAGCGGTTGCCGGCCTTGAGCTCACGGCGCATGTCCACCACCTCCACCGCCGGCAGGTGAAACGAAGCCGCCTCCGCCTCCGTGTCCAGGTCGGGCAGCGCCGTCAGTCCGGTGCGATCGGCGTAGCTGCGCACCGCCTCGCGGTGGGCCAGGATGCGCAGCGGCAGGTCGAGGATGTTCCAGCCCTCGCGCCGCGCGCGGTACACCTGGCTGACGCCCGGCGTAGCCGAGCCGAGCAGCGCCACCGCGCCGGTCTGGCGCGCGTAGGCCAGCGCGGTTTCGATTGAGGAGTAATAGGGCTGGCCCTCGGTCTGGTAATACGATTCGTCGTGGCATTCGTCCAGCACAATCAGCCCGGGGTCTTTCAGTGGCACAAACAACGCGCTGCGCGGTCCCACGATCACCGGCAGGTCACCGGCGCGGGCGCGCCGCCAGGTGTCATAGCGTTCGCCCGGGGAGAGTTTGGAATGGATCAACCCCACCTGCCCGGGGAAGCGTGAGAGGAACCGGCGCACCGTCTGCGGGGTGAGCGCGATTTCCGGTACCAGCACAATCGCCTGCCGCCCGGCGCGCAAGGTCGCTTCGACGGCGCGCAGGTAGATTTCAGTCTTGCCCGAGCCGGTGACGCCGTGCAACAGGTACGGGGCGGGCGGGTGCCCGTCCGCGGCGGCGTCCACCCCGGCGCGGATCGATTCCCAGGCGTTGCTCTGGCCGGCGGTGAGGGTCGGGGGCACGGCGCTGGCCGGGGATAGTTCTCCCAGCGGGTCGCGCCAGATTTCGCTTTCGCCCAGCGTCAGCAGCCCGCCTTCCGCCATGCGGTTGATGTCGGCTGAATTGGCGCCGCTGGCGGCGTAGATCCACGGCAGGTTAACCGGCAGCGGTTCATTGCGCAGGAATTCCAGCACGGCCATGCGGCGCGTATAGGCTGGCGTATCCGGCCGGCTGATGCTGCCCAGCTTTTCGGCGAATTGTTCCGGTGGGCAGGCCAGTTGCGCGGTGCGCACCATCTTGGGGCGAATGGCGGGCGGCGGCAGCACCGAGCGCGTGATCAGCAGCCCGCGGCGCACCAGCGCCTGGGCCGAGCCTTTCCATTCGATGTGCGCGAAGGCGACGTCCAACTGGCGGCCGCGCAGGCTGCCGCGCTCGCGCAGCGCCTGCATCAACCGCTCTTGAAAATCGGTCAGCGTGGTCAGCGCGGCGGCCGGCGGGTGCGGGTTGATTTCATACAGTGTGTCGGCCTGCTGCGACAGGCCCGGCGGCAGCATCAGGTCCAGGCAGGCCGCCAGTGGGGCCAGGCTTTCGCGCGCCATCCACTCGGCCAGCGCCAACTGGTTGGGCGTCACCACCGCCTGTGGGTCCAGCAGCGCGCTGACTGCCCGCACCTGCAGCACCGACGCCTCGGCCATGCGCCGTAGCACGATGCCCTGCACCTGCGCCCGTCCAAACGGCACCACCACCAGGCTGCCCGCGGTGGTATCGTCCATCAACTCGGGCGGCAGGTGGTAATCGAAGACGCCCGAAACGCGCGGCACGTTCACGGCCACCTGAACGTAGGGCAGGAGGTTGGGTTGCATGGCGGCAGCCGGTTGATCGGTCACGGTCAATCGGTCCTTGAAAGGTGGCGCAGGGCAATGCGGTCGATCCGCAGGCGGTCCATGCTCTCCACGCGCAGGCTGACCTGGTTTTCCTCATCATCAACGCAGTCGCCAATTTTTGGGATGCGCCCCAGCTTGCCCAGAATATACCCGGCGATGGTGTCGTAATTCGGGTCCTCCAGGTGCAGCCCGAAATATTCGTTAATTTCTTCGATCAGCGCCAACCCGTCGACCAGCGCGCTCCCATCTGGCTGGGACTGGATTGGCGGCGCGTTGTCAAACGGCCCCTGCACGTCGCCAACAATTTCTTCCAGCACATCCTCGAGGGTCACCAGCCCGGCGGTTCCGCCGAA
This sequence comes from uncultured Anaerolineaceae bacterium, assembly GCA_937920255.1. Classification (GTDB taxonomy): domain Bacteria; phylum Chloroflexota; class Anaerolineae; order Anaerolineales; family Anaerolineaceae; genus CALDSL01. The sequence continues at coordinate 16,177 of CALDSL010000242.1, forward strand.
TTCGTCCAGCACGATGGCGATATGCGTGCGGCGGCCCCGGAACTGGATCAGCAGGTCGTTGACCGAGATCGTCTCCGGCACAAACAGCGCTTCGCGCGCCAGGTGCCGGATGGTGCGCCCCGGAACCGCTTCCTTCTTACCGTTGACCAGTTCCTGCATCTCAAATAACACATCGCGCAGGTGAACCACGCCAACAATATGGTCCAGGTCTTCCTCGTACATCGGCAGTTTGGTGACGCTGTGCTCCGCTGCCAGTTGGATCACATCTGCCAGGCTGGCGTCGGCGGGCGCGGCGATGACTTCGGTGCGTGGCACGGCGATCTGCCGCACCACCAGCTCGCCAAAGTCGATGATCGCGGAGAGCATATCCTGCTCTTCCTTCTCAATCACGCCGGTCACTTCCGGGCCGCTGACGATCTGGCGGAACTCTTCCAGCGAGAACATCGAGGCATGCGTGCTTTGGGGCGGGATTCCGGCCAGCCGCAGCACGCCGCGCGTGGCCGAGTCCAGCAGGTCGATAAACCACTTGAATACCTTGCTGAAAATATTCATGATCGGCGCGGAAGCAATCGCGAACCGCTCCGGGCCGCGCAGCACCGCCACTTTGGGCACCTGCTCGCCCAGCACCACGTGAAAGCCGGTGACGATCACCAGCGAGATGACCAGCGGCAGGGCCGGGATGATGCTCTGCAGAATCGCGAGCTGCGGCGGCAGCGCGATGTCTTCAAAATAGGGTTCCAGCATGGCTTCGAAGGAATTTTCGCCCACCGCGCCCAGCGCCAGGCTGACGATGGTGATCCCAAGCTGGGACGCCGCGATCAGCCGGTCGCGCGCGGCGGGCTGGTCGATCCACGAGCGCACCAGCGCGGCGGCGCGGCTGTCGGCGTCGGCGCGGATATCCAGCCGCGCTCGGCGCGCGGACACAACCGCGAACTCGACGCCCACAAAAAAGGCGTTCAGCGCGATGAGAAGAATGATGAAAACAACGTTGCCAAGGCTCATGCGCGTTTCAAGACGGCGGCTGCTCCGTATCCGACCACCGATGTTGGGTCGCCAGTCTCATCAGCGGACGTGCTGTAATCCAGCACCACAACCGTATCCCCGCCCAGGTCACGCGCGGCCCACAGCACCGCGCCGACCCCTGCCGCGCCGCAGGCATAGCCCATGCCGCTATGCTCGGCGGCCAGCACGCTTTCCGGCGCGAATGACTCGATCCGCGCGAGCATCGCCCGGTCGAGCTGGTTGGCTACGACCTGCGAATAGAAATGCGATAGATCCGTGCTGGCCACCAGCAGCGCGCTGCGCCCGGCCAGCACCTTTGCCAGCGCGTGCCCGAGGGTTTCGGCCGCGGCTGTGTCCTGCGTGCGCAGCATCACCGGCAGCAGGCGGAACGGCGCGGCCAGCGCGCGCTGCAAAAACGGCAGCTCGATTTCGAGGGCATGTTCCTCGTCATACGCCACCGGGGTCAGCCCGGCGCCGCTCTCCGCCAGCGCCGCGTTCAACTGGCTGACGGCCTCGCGATCGACCGGCACCTCGCCCAGCGG
>CALDSL010000243.1 GCA_937920255.1 uncultured Anaerolineaceae bacterium
ATTTAGAAATTTAATTCTATAATTCTATTGCATTTATAGAACATATATGCTATACTTTCCCTACTTCGAACTGCCGTTAATGAAACTTGATCCCTATCTTATCTATAGAATGATGAGGAACGCAAACGTGAAAGGTACGGAAACCCAAACATCGTATTTTGTGTCGGAAGTTCAGAGCCAGGGCGGACTGGTGTTTGACCAGGAAAAGATTGACCTGATCAAGCGCACCATCGCCCGCGGCGCAAACGAAGACGAGCTGGCCCTGTTCATCGAGCAGTGCCGCCGCACCAGCCTTGATCCATTCGCGCGCCAGATCTACTCGGTGCGCCGCAAACAATGGAACTCACAATCGCGTTCGTACGAAGACGCGCAGGTGATCCAGGTTTCGATTGACGGCTTCCGCCTGATCGCGGACCGCACCCGCAAGTACGCCGGGCAGGTTGGCCCGTGGTGGTGCGGCCCGGACGGCGAGTGGAAAGAAGTGTGGCTGAGTGACGAGCCGCCGGCCGCCGCGCGCATGGGCGTGCTGCGCCACGACTTCCACCAGCCGCTGTACGCCATCGCAGTGTACAAGAGCTACGTGCAGACCAACTCGTACGGCGAGCCGATCAGCCGCTGGAAGACCGACCCGGCCGGGATGCTGGCCAAATGCGCCGAAGCGCTGGCGCTGCGCCGCGCCTTCCCGCAGGAGCTGAGTGGATTGTACACGACAGAAGAAATGGGCCAGGCGGATAATACCGCCCAACTGGCAGCCGAGCCGGTAAACGGTAACGGCGGCCACACCCGCAATCGAATTCCGGGCCAGCGGCCATACACACCCGAAGAGTTGAAGTCCAACTTCGCCCGCGCCGTGAGCATGATTGAATCACGCGGCATGGCGCTGGGTGAGAACGATGCTGCCATCGTCGCTGGAGCGATGGACAACCTGCTCGAAGACGAAGACCAAATCGCCGCGTATCTAGCGTACATCACCGGTTTGCACTCGCTGGAAGAGATGACCGAAGCCGAAATCATTGCCCTCAACCGGCTGCTCAAACCGTCCGATGCAGATGGGATCTGGATGCCCTGCACCGAAGCCATCGAAGAAGCCCAGGCCGTGATGCTCCTGCTCGACGAAGCCACCGATGTGGAAAACGACGAAGACGATGCGGAAGATACCCTTACTGGTGACACCGAAGAATAATTCCGGCTCTGCTGGCGAAGCAACCTGATCCTGATCGACCGTCCTGCCCTCTCATCCCAGAGGGCAGGACGCGTTTAACCCCTACTATCAGTCGCTGCCGTCCTCGGTCACTTCGGAAACCAGTACGTACACGCCCGCAGCCGAGCCGGCGTGCTTGTGGAGCAGCAGATGCACGATCTGCGAGTCGTCCATGTAAACGACCTTCTTGAGCGCGTCGAGCACGCCCTTGCTCAGGTTGTCCAGGTCTACGCGGCGGTTGTGGTTGAGGATAAAATCCAGCTCGACTTCCACCCAGGAGCGGGTCGGTTCGCGCCCGTGCATGGCAATTTCGGCCCGGCGCTGCACTTTCTCCTGCCAGGCGCGCACATCCTTGTCGATATACCCGCCCCCACCACGCAGCGCGCGGAAGGATTGTTTGGGTACCGGGTGCCCGTTGATGAAAAACTCTACCAGCCGCATCGTGTCCTCGGATCAGCACATAGAATAAATGTTCTTTATTATACATGCAACCCGTCCTGGATCAATAGAGGCAATGCGTGTTTGATCGTGCGTCCCATTGCAAGGATCGAGCCTTGAGCGGCCACGGTAGAGACGCAAGATTTTGCGTCTCTACTTATTTGATAACTCGCACAAAAGCGCACCACGAAGGTGCGAAGAGCGCGCACCGTCCCGCACCGTCCCGGTGTTCCTTCGGGAGTGTCCTTGCGGGAGTGTTCCTTCGGGATTGTCCTTACGGGAGGGAACTTGTTTATCATTTTGCGTGGCCCACAGGGCTGTGCCCGCAAAGCGCGACCGGCTATTCAAATGCTCCACTACGATTTGCAATAGAAAACGTTGTATAATCACTTCATTAATGGTTGAGGGATGCGGCGGCAAACAGGGGGTTTGGGCTGCATTCCGCGAATAATGGGAAGACATGTGGGGGAAACACATGCGTTCAGCAGAACGGCTACCGAACACGTCGTTTCTGGTCAGCCTTTCGGGGTTGGCCATTGTCATGGTGGTATTGATCCACCTGCGCGTCTTTACCTACGCGCACGTCTATTTTGGCGGCGAGAACCAGTTTATCCAGTTCACGCAGCTATCCACGCTGGATAAGATCATCGAACTGCTCATCCGTTACGCGGTGCCGATCTTTATCTTCATATCGGGCTTCAAATTCGCTTATAACTACAACCGCCACGTGGTCGATGGGCGCTACCGGTGGAAAACTTTCTTCCTTTCACGCCTGAACAAACTGGCCGTTCCGTATGTGGTTTGGTCACTGTTCTATTTGCTGGCCGGCTTTCTGATCGAGACCCTGCAGGCGTGGCTTGGCTTGGGCCCCGCGGCGCCGTTTTTCACGCGTGAACAACTAACTGGTTTGTTGACCGGTTTTGGCAACTACGCTTACCAGTTGTGGTTTCTTCCCTTGCTGCTGGTGGTCAGCTTTACGGTGATCTTCTTCCGTTATATCCTGCGCGCGGCGTGGGTGTTGTATTTGTTTTACGCCGTGTTTTACGTGGGCCTGTTTTTCTTCCCAGATGTGGTGAAAGATGCCGGCGCGTTGGGCATCTGGCCGCGCTACTTTTTGAATTTTGAACTCGGGTTGTTATTCGGGGCGAAGTTTCTCCAGCAGGGCCGCTTGCCACGCCTGTGGCCGGCCGTTGCCGCGTGGCTGGTGATCGCCACTGCGCGCCTGTTCAACTTGAGTGACCAAATCGACGTCGTGTTGGACACGCTGATGATGATCCTGACCCCGCTGGCGGCGTACTACATGGTCGGTTTGCTGGCGCGGCCCAAGCCCAACGGACTACTGTACAATCTGGGGGATGAGAGCTGGGCGATTTATCTCCTGCATGCGCCGATTCTCACCAACCTGGTCAACAGCGCCTCCGAAAAACTGGGGCTGGTAGGCCCCTGGTTGGATCTCCCCAAGGCGGCCTTCATTCTGCTCGTGTCGCTGCTCATGGCCCGGCTGATCTATGAAAAGCTGCCCCGGTTGTCAAAAGTGCTGCTCTAGCGCGGTAAAGAACCGCCTGGACAACCTTAGCGCTTTGTAACGCTTGCGGCAGGCTGTATAATAAAGGCGAGGATCAACAAAAGCGAGGGGCTGGAGATCAAAATACGCTTTCCTGTTCCACAGGCCCCTTTAACCATTATTGTTGAACATGGATTATGGGTACACCTACTACCGACCAACGCTTTCGGCAGGCTGTCCAATTGGCCCAGCGGGGCCACCGGCACCGCGCCGCGCCTGTTTTCGCAGGGATTGTGAAAGAAGATCCGCGCAACGAAGCTGCGTGGCTGTGGCTTGCCGCCTGTCTGGATGATCCGCAGCGCCAGCGCTACTGCCTGGAACAGGCGCTGAATATCAACCCGCAAAACCAGCGCGCCCGCCAGGCATTGATGAAAACGTCCGCGCAGACTGTCGAGCGATCCGCTTCGATACCGCGCACGGGGACTGCGCTGGTGTTCGACGTGCCGGAAACAGCGGACGACCAACCTGTTCGGCCTGATCCAGCCGCTCCTCCGCAGACCCGGCGCAGCCGAACCGGCCTGATCATCCTGCTGCTGGTGCTTCTGGCGGCAATCGCGGCGTTGATCTATTTTTTTCAAAGCCGGGGGGAAGGCTTCTTCGATAGGAGAAGCGGGCAGCCGCAATTAACGGATCTGGCCCAGGCCTTGCGTGACGCCCCACCTGGCGCTACCATCACCCTGAGCGAAGGGGTGTTCAACATCTCCGAAGCGCTGGAGATCGATAAGGCGGTCACGCTCAAGGGCGCGGGGGTGGATGCAACCGAGCTGGTGCTGCTGGAAGGCGGCTTTGTAGTGATGGCAGGCAGCGCCTTTCACATGGAGGATATTTCCGTCCGCTACGACGGCCAAGCCGGCGCGGATGTAATCTTTTCGGAGGGCGGCGAGATCAACCTGACCGCCTGCCGGGTGGGCGGCGGCCGCTGGGATCCGCAAACGCAGGCTGGAGGGCGTGGGCTGGTGATTGATGGCGGCATCGGCGCCATCTCGCGCTGCGAATTTGTGCACAACGACCTGACCGGCATGGAGGTGCGCGGCGAAGCGGCCCCGCTGATCCACGAAAACCTGATCCACCAGAACCGCGCCGGTGGAATGATCGTCAGCGGCAGCGCGCAGCCGGAAATCCGCAACAATATCATCCGCGACAACGGCGATACCGGCCTGGTGTTTTACCAGACAGCCGCGGGTAAGGCAATCGACAATGAAATCAGCGGCAATGCCTACACCGGCATCGCAGTCCGCGACCAGGCCGCCCCGCTGATCGTCGAAAACACGGTGGCGCATAACCTGGAGTTTGGCGCAGAGATTACCGAACAAGCCAGGCCGATGCTGCTCAGCAACATCTTCCGCGAGAGCGGGCGCGCCGGGATCGCGTACTTCAACAACGCCGCCGGAGCCGCGCAGGATAACGACTGCTCGGATAATGCGATGCACGGCATCAGCGTCAACGACGAAGCCGCGCCGTTTTTACAGGAAAACCGCTGCCAGCGCAACGCGCAGGTGGGCATCGACTACTGGGGCCGTTCGGGGGGCAGCGCGGTTAACAACGAAACCACCGATAACGGGCTGCAGGGCATCGCCGTGCACGAGGAGGCGAGCCCCGTTCTGGAAAATAATATCAGCCGGCGCAACAACGACAGCGGCATCATCTTCTGGGGCGCTTCGGGCGGGGCCGCGCGCAACAATGAATGCTCGGATAACCGGTTGAACGGCATCTCGGTGCACGCCGACGCCCAACCGGTTATCGAGAAAAATATGTGCAGCGGAAACAACCTGTCTGGCATCGCTTTCTATGAGCGGGCGGGCGGCAGCGCGCGCGAAAATCGCTGCGCGGATAACGCCACCAACACGATCTTCATCGCCGATGAAGCCAGGCCTGCTCTAGGCCAGAACCAGTGCAGTGATAATTAGCCCCGGCTAGACGTTCCAGCCCCGCGAGCGCGCTTCCTGTTCCAGGCGCGCCACGCGTTGTTCCAGTGTGAGCGGCGGCGGCGGGGTGGTATCCAGCTTGGCAAACTGCCGCAGTTGCGCCAGATCCCCATTGAAGTAGTTCACATCCAGCGCGGTGGAAACCCCGGGCAGGATGAATTTATCGCCGGTGAATTGCCAGAAGGTCCATTTTGTGCAGCCGGTCGGCAGGCTCGGCCCGGGGATGCTGGGCCGGTACTGGGTCTTGAACACGTCCCAGGTGGTCTTGATGCGCCCGGTGGCGTAGGGATAATGCGCCATCCACAACGGCCACTGGCAAACCCAGTTGAGCATGGGGCGCGCGAAACCGTGAATAAAGGATGCGCGGCTGTACAGCACCGCGGGAGTAGCCAATTCCTGTTTCCAGGTGTTTAGAATGGTGCGCGCGTTATTGCTGATGGCGTCCGGCGAAAGATACTTGGTGATGCTCCCCGAGGACCATTCCTGCCAGTCCGCCCAAAACTGCTCCACATCCGCCGCGACCATGTGGAATTTTAAACCTCTGGTGTTGTTGACGAAATACAAGGCTTGCGATTCAGCGTTGACCAGCGGGTCGCACCAGTGGTACAGCCCCACGATCAACCCAGCAGCGTTCGCGCCTTCTACGTGCGAGCGCAGCATGGTATCGACGGTATAGTTGCCCTGTGTAGCCTTGATAAAGACAAATTCAACCCCGTTGGCTTTCAGCGTCGCCCAATCAACGGTCGGTTGCCACCGGCTCACATCAACCCCATGGATCATCGTGATTCTCCTTTTTCTCTAACGTTTCAATACCGGCTTCGATGCAGTACCCGGCGGCAGATTCACATCCCCGCCGGCGCCTTACGGATTGACGATGCTTTCCCGGTTTGAACACCAATACCCCCTCACCAACTACATCAATTATAGAAGATCCGGAAAGAACCGTCAAAACATCTGATGCAACCAACGTGCCACAAGGGTTGATTCCCGAAAACTTGACACCATTTGGTATAATGTGGACACAATGACTACGAAATACACCCGCCGCGAATTTCTCAAACTTGGCAGCCTGGCCCTCGGCTCGCTGGCGTTTCGCCCGTTTTTCCCCAACTGGGATGAGGTGGAAAGCAGCGACACGGTGCGCGTTGCAACCACATCGGTGAGTGTGTACAGCCGGCCGGATGACACCAGCCGCATTGTCCACACCCGCTACCGCGACGAGCTGCTGCACGTCTACTACCCGGTTGTTTCCGAATTTGGCCCGGGGTATAACCCGCTGTGGTACCGCGTGTGGGGCGGATACATCCATTCGGCGCGGCTGCAGCAGGTGAAGACCCGTCTGAACAGCGTGCTGGCCAAAGCGCCGGAAAAGCCGCGCCTGGCGCAGATCACGGTGCCGTTTACGCGCGCCATGCACCTCAACCCGGTGCGCAAAACCTGGGAACCGGTCTACCGGTTGTATTATGATTCAACTCACTGGATCGTCGGCATCGAGGAAGGCCCTGACGGCGAGCCCTGGTATAAACTGCAGGACGAACTGTTTGACACTCTGTACCATTACCACGTACCCGCCGTCCACGTGCGCCCGATTGAAGACGAAGAGCTAGCGCCGATTTCACCGGATGTGCCGCCTGAGAAGAAGCGCATCGAGGTTTCCATCGCAATGCAAACGTTGAAAGCCTATGAAGGCGATAACCTGGTGTTCGAGACCAGGATATCCTCCGGGATGCCTGACAGCCGCCCCAACCCGCCCGGCGGTATCCCCACCGATACGCCGCGCGGCACGTTCAACGTGCAGTCCAAGATGCCCTCGAAACACATGGGCGACGGCGGGGTGACTTCTGATCTGGAAGCTTATGAGCTGCCCGGCGTGCCCTGGACGTGCTTTTTTGAGCCAAAAACCGGAGTGGCAACCCATGGTACCTACTGGCACCGCAATTACGGCATGACCATGAGCCACGGCTGTGTCAACATGACGCCCGAAGAATCGATGTGGATCTTCCGCTGGACAACGCCGGTGGCCGCGCCGGATAAGATTGAAACGATTGGCATGGGCACGCGGGTGATCGTCAGCTAGCTTTCGCCCACAAATTCCATAAACACGCGGTTACCCAGCAGGCGGCCGCGGCGTGTCAGGCGCAGGCGGTCATTTTGCCATTCCAGCAGCCCCTGCCCCACCAGCCGCGCGATCTGCTCGCTGAATACGTCCGTCAGCCCGCGTCCAAAGCGACCCACAAATTGCGCATTGGAAACACCCAGCTCCACAAGCCGCAGCCCCACCATCATTGTTTCCTGCATGGCGGTGGTTTCATCCAACTGCACCGCGTTGGCCAGCGCCGGCCCCAGCGGAAACTCGCGCGGGGTGGCGTCTTCGCAGCGCGCGATATAGGCGCCGATGCCCAAAACGTTGGCGGTGCGCACCCCGGCGGCATAGCCGTGCGCGCCGGCCCCCAGCCCCAGGTACGGCCGGTTGAGCCAGTATTGCAGGTTATGTCGCGAAACCAGGAGCGTGCCATCTTCATCGCGGCGCGCCCAATTCGAGATCTCATATTGCTCAAAACCGGCTCCCTCTAGCCGCTCGCCGGCCCATTCGTACATATCCGCCGCCAGGTCATCGTCCGCCGCGGGCACCAGCCCGCGCGCCGCCCAATGCTGGAATGGCGTGCCGTGCTCGACGGTCAGCGCGTAGAATGAGAGATGCTCCGGATGCAAGCCGAGCACCAGATCCACGCTACGCTGCCAGCGTTCCATCGTTTGGAACGGCACGCCGAAGATCAGATCCAGGCTCAGGTTGTCAAATCCGGCCAGTCGCGACCATTCGACCGCCTGCACCGCGTCCAGGTAGGTGTGCTGGCGCTCCAGCAAACGCAGATCATCCGGGTGCGCCGATTGGACGCCATAACTCAGCCGGTTGACACCTGCCGAGCGCAGCGCGCGCAAGTGCTCCAGGGTGACCGTACCCGGATTTGCCTCCAGCGTAATCTCCGCGCCGGGTTGCAAGTCAAAACAGCGCGCGGCCTGCTCGAGTATGCCGGCCACATCCTGCGCGGGCAGCAGCGAAGGCGTGCCGCCGCCAAAGAAAATGGTATGCACCGGTACCCGCTCCCCGGCCGCGGCGCTCACCAGCTCCATTTCGTGGCATAGGGCACCCATATAGCGGGGAATATTGTGTTCCTGCCCGGCGTATGTGTTAAAATCACAATAGGCGCAGCGATGCCGGCAAAAGGGGATGTGCAGGTACAGGCTGTGTGCTTCCATAGAGAAGAGGATACCACAAGCGCAATGGCTTTGCACAGCCGCCCAATCCTTCCACTTACCTTGACACCCGCGCGCATATGGTATAATTCTGTGCGCCGGGGGGTTTCCCCGGCATCCATATTTCTATAGCCTATGACAACACCTTCATCAACTACAAAAGTCTGCCCGACCTGTGGATCGCGCGTGAACGAAAACGTGACGCGCTGCCTGGTATGCGGCACCAGCCTGACAGCGACGGCCACCACATCCAAAAAACCGATGCAAGGCCCGAGTATGCCGGCCATCAACTTAAGCCTGCCGGTTTTTCTGGGGTTAATCGTTCTGGTGCTCGCCATCGGCGCGGCGCTGGTCTTTGGCGTTTTGCAGGGAACCGGGAAGGTGGTGGAACCCACCGTCACGCCCACGGTGACTGCCACCGCCACGGTCACGATTACTCCGCAGCCATCTGCCACCGCCACGTTTGCGCCCACGCTCACCCCGCTGCCGCCCACCGAGTACATCGTCAAGAGCGGCGACGTGTGCAGCACCATTGCGCTGATCTTCAACGTGTCGGTGAACAGTATTGTGCTGGCCAACAACCTGCCGGCTGACTGCTCGCCGCTGGTGGAAGGCCAAAAGCTGCTCATTCCACAGCCGACCCCCACGGCCTCGCCCCAGCCCACCGCCACGCTCAGCGCCGCGGAATCGACCGAAGCCGCCTGCGAGAAGGTAGACTACACCATTCAGTCCAACGACACGCTGAGCAGCATTGCCGCCACCTATAAAGTCAGCGTGCAGTCAATCAAAGACTTCAACGGTCTGACCTCCGACAACGTGATCGCGGGCACCACGGTGCGCATCCCGCTGTGCCAACGCAGCGCCTCGGGCGCGACGCCCACGCCCACCGCGCCGCCGCCCTACCCGGTTCCGAACCTGCTGCTGCCTGCCGACGGCGCCGCTTTCACCGTGGCGAATGAGACCATCACGCTGCAGTGGGCCTCGGTCGGCGAGCTGCGCCAGAACGAAACCTACGCGGTGACGGTGGAAGATGTGACCGAAGGCAACGGCCGCAAGATCACCGAATACACCACCGACACCAAGTACATCCTGCCGGTCAGCTTCCGCCCCAGTGGCAACACGCCGCACATCATCCGCTGGTCGGTCGTGCCGGTGCGGCAGACGGGCAGCACCAAAGAAGGCCAGCCGATCTACGAACCGGCCGGCACCACCAGCCTGCAGCGCGTCTTTAGCTGGGTTGGCACCACGTCGAATACGCCCACCCCGTAACGCCATCTAACAAAGCACACAAAACCGCCGGCGCATTTTACGCCGGCGGTTTTTGATTGGAAACGAGTTATCCGCTACTTGATGATCTGCGCGGTTGGCCCAACATCCTGCTGCTCGCTTTGCAGGAAATGGGTGGCGCGGATGGCCGCGGCCGCGCCCATGCCGGCCGATGTGACCACCTGGCGGAAGTTCGGGTCGGCCACTTCGCCGGCGGCAAAGACGCCGGGGATATTGGTATGGGTGAGCGAATCGATGAGGATATAACCGTGCTCGTCCATCGACACCTGCCCCTGGAACAACTGCGAGTTGGGCGTGTGGCCGATGAAGATGAAAACGCCGTCGGTGGGGAACAGGCTGGTTTCACCGGTCTTTACATTGCGCAGCCGAACGGCTTCGGTCTTGTCGCTGCCGATGACCTCTTCCACCACGCTGTCAAAAATGTAGTTGATCTTGGGGTTTTCGCGCGCCCGGCGCTGTAAAATCGCGCCGGCGCGGAACGTATCCCGGCGGTGGACCACCGTCACCGAGGAGGCGAAGCGCGTGAGAAACAGGCCTTCCTCCAGCGCCGAATCGCCGCCGCCCACCACCACCACGCGCTTGTCCTTGAAAAACCAGCCGTCGCAGGTGGCGCACCACGACACGCCGCGGCCGGTCAGTTCGGTTTCGCCGGGAATGTGCAGCTTGTTGGGGGTTGCGCCGGTGGCGATGATCAGGGTGTCGCCGTAATAATCGCCGTTATCGGTGGTGATGTGGAACGGGCGCCTGGACAGGTCCGCGGCGGTCATGGTGGCAAAATCGACCTGCGTGCCGAAGCGCTCGGCCTGTTTCTGGAACAACTCGGCCAGCGCCGGCCCGCCTACGCCGTCTGGAAAGCCAGGGTAATTCTCAATGCTATAGGTAATCGCCGCCTGGCCGCCCAGGTCGGTGCCGGTGATCACCACGGGCTCCAGCTCGGCGCGCGCGGCGTACAGCGC
>CALDSL010000244.1 GCA_937920255.1 uncultured Anaerolineaceae bacterium
AGAACCGCTTCAAGCGCCACGCGGACATGGCCAAGTACGTCCAGGACTGGGGCATTGCCCACGGCATGGAACCGCTGGCCCCCGAAGGCTACCGCTCGCGCACCGTGTCCACCATTAACAACAGCCGCGGCATGGATATCGCCGCGCTCAACAAGTTCCTCACCCAGCGCGGCATGCGCATCGCCAACGGCTACGGCGCCCTGAAGGATAAGACCTTCCGCATCGCGCACATGGGCGAAATTCAGATGAGCGACTGCGAAACGCTTACCGGGTACATGGAAGAATTCCTGGGTCAGATGTAACCCATCGCCTCCTGATCGCAAGCAACCCGCATGGCCGCCGGTATCCGGCGGCCATGTTTCTTTCGATGATATAATCGTAGATTGATCTTCCGCAGGAAATCGCTTGATCACGGAGCAGCCAGAATGCAGTGGGTTCGTGACTTCAAACCTCAACCGGCGCGCGAGCGCCAATATCGGCTGGCGCTGGCCATCACGATTGCCGGTAATATCGTTTTGGCTGCCTCCAAAGGGGTTGTTGCGTACCTCACGGGCAGTTCGGCGATTTATGCCGACGCTGCCAATTCAGTTTCGGATGTGCTGTATTCGCTGCTGATGGCCGCCGGGCTGTGGATGGCTGAACGGCCGCCCGACATCACCCACCCGCAGGGCCACAGCCGGTTCGAACCGCTGGTCGGCCTGCTGGTCACCGCCTCAATGGTGCTGGCCGGGTATGAAGCCGCGCGCGTCTCCATCGTGCATTTTGCCACCGGCGGCGCCGAGGTCGAGTTGGGGTTGCCGTCGCTGGTACTGCTGTTCAGCGCCAGCGCCAAAGCCGGCATGTTCTATGTCATCCACCGCATCGCCACATCCGTCGGCAGCCCGGCGCTGGCAGTCACCGCGCAGGATAACCTGGCGGACGTGCTCAGCTCGGCGGCGGCCTTTCTGGGAGTGTTGGGGTCGCAGTACATCTCTCCGCTGCTAGATCCGATCGCGGGTGTGCTGGTGGCGCTGTGGATTTTCCGTACGGTGTACAATACCGGGCGCGAGAATCTGAATTATCTTACCGGGCACGGAGCGCCGGAAGAGTTGCGCCACGAGATCGTCGAGGTCGCCAAAGCCGTGCCGGGTGTGCTGGGGGTGCATTACACCATGACCGAGTACGTCGGCCCGCGCCTGGTGGTCGACCTGCACATCAACGTGGACGGCGAAAAGACCCTCAACGAAGTGCACGCCATCTCGGATGAGGTCATCCGGCGGCTGGAACTGATCGACGAAGTCGACCGCGCCTACGTCCACATTGAACCGGAAGGCTGGACCGACCCGGCCTAGAACAGCACGTATTCGAGCAGAAACTGCTCCAGCGTTTTCAGGTAATCGGCCAGCGTTTCACTCTTGCGGAAACCGTGCCCCTCGCCTGGGTATAGCCGGTAGACGTGCGGAATGCCCCGTCCGCGCAGCGCATTGGCGATCGATTCAGACTGGCTGGGTACGACCACGCGGTCGTCCTCACCCTGGAAGATGGCCACCGGGTCCTGAATTTTGTCCGCATGGAACACCGGCGACCATTCGCGGTAGCGTTCCGCCATATGCGGCAGCTCACCTACCAATGAGATCGTGTAGCGCTCCTCGAATTTGTGCGTGTCCACCGCCAAGGTGAACAGGTTGCTGACCCCATACAGGCTCACCCCGGCTTTGAACAAACCCGGGTGACGGATGAGTGCGTTGTACACCGTATAACCGCCGGCCGAGCCGCCAATTATTACCAGGCGCTTTGGGTCGGCCAGTCCCTGGCTGGCCAGCGCGCGCGCCGCGCCGGCGGCATCTTCCACGTCGACCAGACCCCACGCGCCCAGCAACTTGTCCTGATAGCTGCGACCGTAACCGGTGCTGCCGCGGTAGTTAACGTCCAAAAATCCGTAGCCGCGCGAGGTGAAATAGGCCACCCCCGGAGCGTAGTTGCTGCCCGCCGCCGAAGTCGGCCCGCCGTGGATCTGGACAAACGCCGGCGGCAGACCGCTGCTGGTGTAGCGCGGATTGCGCGGCGCGTAATATAAGCCGTGGACGGCAGTGCCGTCTGGCGCGCTCCAGGTCAGTTCACGCACGCCGGGCAGCATCTCCTGCGGCACGCTTTCGGTGGTGAGATAAGCATTGACGACCAACTGGCTGCCGTCCCAGCGCACCAGGCGCAGGGGCACATCCGGCGCGGAAGCGGCGAAGACCACCTCATCCGCAACGGGCGAGACGTCCAGCGCGGACAAGTCGGTGTACGGCCCGGTATCGATTTGCCGCTCCGTGCCATCCAATTCCACGCGCCAAAGCGTGGTGAAACCGCCACGAATGCGCAGCCCAAACAGGCGCTGCGACGTCCCGCTCCAGGCGTAATCCTGCCCGCCCTGCCCCCAGGCCGGTGACGCCAGGGTAAAACCATCGCCTTCCACCAGAGTCCGTTTCTCCCCGCTGGCAAGATTCATCACCACCAAATTTTCCCACTCGCCGCCGCCCTCCACAAAGCTCAACCAGCGGCCGTCGGGGGAGAAGCGTGGCTGCTGCGCGGGGATGCGCTCGCCGCCGCCCACCTGGCGCGCCTCCACCGGCCGCGGCGGGCTGCCCTCCATGCGCGCCAGCATCAGCCGCGTGCCGTCCCAGGGCATGTTGGGATGATCCCACTCCACCCAAGCCAGCCATTCGCCACGCGGATGCCAGGCCGGGTTGCGGTAAAAATCAGATCCACGGACCAGCTTGACCGGCCAGTCCTGCCCCTCCGCATCCACCAGCCCGAGCGCGTCCTCGCGCCCGTCGCTGAACACATACACCACCCAGCGCCCATCGGGTGAAACCGACGGAGACGCGGCCGCGCCAAAACCGGGCAAGATCGGGCGCGCGCCGCCCCCGCGCAGTGGCTGGCGGTAGAGCCGACCGGACCGCTCGGCGAAATAGACGGTGCCCTGGTGCACGCTGAATTCGCCGCCACCATAACCCACCCCGCCGCGCACGTTGAGCGTATCGGTCAGGTCACGCTGGCCTTCGCCCTGGCTGCGCGCCACGAGCACGTTGCGGTCGCCGCGCCGTTCCAGCCATACCAGCGTGCGGCCGTCTGTGTCATATTGGGTGGCATCCAGACCAACCTTGCGGCTGACCATATCCACCGAAATGGGGCTTTTCCAAAGCCCGTAAGGTTGTTCGATCTTCG
>CALDSL010000245.1 GCA_937920255.1 uncultured Anaerolineaceae bacterium
ACGGCGGTCAGCGCCACCCAGGCATCACGGGTGAAGACCGGCTCGCCGGGGCGGAAGTACATGAACACCACCACGCGCAGGTAATAATAGGCTGAGACCAGCGAGGTGAGCAGACCGACCAGCGCCAGGCCAGTGAACCCACCCTGCACCGCGGTGCGGAACAGGTAGAACTTGCCCCAGAAACCCAGTGTCGGCGGGATGCCGGTGAAGGATAGCATAAAGATCACCATCGGCACGGCCAGCCAGGGGTATTTGCGCCCGAGGCCGGAATAATCCTGCATCTGCAGGCCGCGGCCTTCACGGCCTTCCAGCGCCACCACCACCGCCCACGCTCCCAGGCTGGTGAAGGCATACGACACCAGGTAAAACAGCAGCGAGGCGACCGCGTCAGCGGAGACCTGGCTGTTGCCGTAAGGCACGAACGCCATGAGCATGTAACCGGCGTGGGCGATGCTGGAATAAGCCAGCATGCGCTTGATGTTGTTCTGCCCCACGGCGATGATATTGCCGACGATCATGGTCAGCGCGGCCAGCCCCACCAGAATGGGGGTCATGTCCACGGCGATGCCGGGCAGCGCGGTGATGAACACGCGCATCAGGGCAGCGAAACCGGCCGCCTTGGCCCCCACCGACATGAACCCGGTCAGCGGCGAAGGCGCGCCCTGGTATACATCCGGCGTCCACATGTGGAATGGAACCGCGGCCACTTTGAATCCAAACCCAACCAGCAGCAGCGCCGCCCCGGCCACAAACAGGGGCATGTTGGCCGGCGCGCCGGTGACCGCGGCAATGATTCCCGGCAGGTCGGTGCGTGCGGTGGCGCCGTACATCAGCGCCACGCCATACAGCACAAACGCAGAGGAGAAGGTGCCGAGCAGGAAGTATTTCAGGCCGGCTTCCTCAGACCGCGGGTTCTGGTGCATCATAGCCGAGAGGATGTAGAGCGGGATGGAGAGCAGTTCGAGCGCCAGGAAGACCACGATCAGATCGTTGGCGTACGACATGAGCATCATGCCGCCAATGCTGAACAGGAGCAGGACGTAATACTCGCCCCGCGATGATTCCATGCGCTTGAGGTAATCGTGCGCCAGAGCCACCCCGGCGATGCCGCTGAGCAAGAAGATGACGTTGAGCAGCACGGCAAAACCGTCCACCACCGCCATGCCGTTGAAGGCCAGCAGCGACTGCCCGGTCTGCGCCAGGGTCAGCCCAAAGCTGAACGCCAGCCCAACCGCGGCAAGCACCGCGGTGATACCCTTGCGGTTGGCGGGGATCCCCAGATCCACCAGCAGCACCAGCATGGCCCACACCAGCAGCACGATGATGGGAAGCACTGCGTAGATATCGCTAGAATTAACCATTGTCACTCTCCGCTAACGCATTGCCACGGCGGCAGACTGCACCAGGGCCACCAGTTGTTCGACGCTGGGGTTGAGCAGCGCAAAGAAGAATTTGGGATACAGGCCAATCCAGAAAATCACCACCAGCAGCGGGATGAGGGTGGCCAGTTCGCGCGGGGTGATGTCGGCCAGCGCGCGGCGCTCTTCCACCCGCACCGGGCCGAGGAAGACTTTTTCGTACAACGACAGCAGGTAAATTGCCGCAAGGATGACGCCGATGGTGGCCAGCCCGGCGAACCACGGGCTGCCGAGGATCTGCGAGCCGTACGCGCCTAGCAGGATGGTGAACTCGCCCACAAAGCCGTTCAGCCCCGGCAGGCCGGCAGACGAAAGCACCACCACCAGCATCAGCGTGCCCATCAGCGGCACGATCTTCCATACGCCGCCGTACGCTGCCATTTCGCGGGTGTGGGTGCGCTCGTAGAGCATGCCCACCACCAGGAACAGCGCGCCAGTGCTCAGCCCGTGGTTGACCATCTGCAGCACGCTACCGGCGATGCCCTGCTGGTTGAGGGCAAACATGCCCAGCACCACAAAACCCAGGTGCGAGACAGATGAATACGCCACCAGCTTTTTCATGTCGCGCTGCATGTAGGAAACCGCCGCCCCGTAGAGAATGCCGATCACAGCCAGGGCCGCCATCCAGGGCGCGGCGCGCACGCTGATCTCGGGGAAGAGCGTCAGGTTGAAGCGGATGAAGCCATAGGCGCCCATCTTCAGCATCACGCCGGCCAGGATCACCGAGCCGGCCGTCGGCGCTTCGACGTGGGCGTCGGGCAGCCAGGTATGCAGCGGCCACATGGGCACCTTGATGGCGAAGGCGGCGGCAAAAGCCAGGAACAGCCACAGCCCCGCGCCGGCAAAGGCGGCGCGTTGCGCCACGAGCCCGGTCCAGTCGAAGGTGCCGGCGGTGAAGCCCATGTAGAGGATGGCCAGCAGCATCAGCAGCGAACCGGACATGGTGAACAGGAAGAACTTGACCGCCGCGTAGACGCGCCGCTCACCGCCCCAGATGCCGATCAGGAAGTACATCGGAACCAGGGTAAACTCCCAGAACACGTAGAACAGCACCAGGTCCAGCGCCAGGAACACGCCGGTCATGCCGACTTCGAGCAGCAGGAAGAAGAGCATAAAGCCCTTCACCCGGTCGGCCACCGAAGTCCAGGTGGAGAGGATGGCAATGGGGGTCAGGAAGGTAGTCAGCAGCACCATCAGCATGCTCACGCCGTCCACGCCCATGTGATAGTTGACCAGGAAGGTGCCCAGGCTCAACCAGGGGATGCTGACTTCGAGCTGCATGCCACCGTTGCCAACCGCGAACAGGCTGAGCACCCACAGCGCCGCGCCAAAGGTGGCCAGCGAGGTCAGCAGAGCCACCCAGCGAATGGCGGCGCGCTGCCGCTCGGGCAGCAGGGCAATGACGACGATTCCCACCAGGGGCAGGAAGGTCACCAGCGTAAGAGGATGTAAGAGGAGGTTCATAACTCGGCTCTCTGCTCCAGCTTTTCTAGCGGAACACCAGGTACATCATAATCGCCACCACGCCCACAATAATCATCAGCGCGTAGGAGCGCACAAACCCGTTCTGGACGAACGCGCCCGCGCGCGCCAGCTTGCGCACGAGCACGCCCATCCCGGTGGCGACAGTATCGATAAAGCCCATGTCGAAATCGCCGGCCAGGAAGCGGGAAATGCCTTTATACGGGCGAACAACCACGGCGTCGTAGACCTCATCGACCCACCACTTGCGGTTGAGCGCGTTGAACAGCGGGCCGGTGCGCGCCAGCGGATCGCGCGCACTGCCGGCTTGCGGGCCGCGGCGGTAGATCATCCAGCCCAGGAACAGCCCCACCAGGGCCACGCCCAGCGCCAGCCCGGCCAGCGGCAGAATGAACTCGGGCGGTTCGCCGTGACCCAGGGTGTGCTCCAGCCAGGTTTCCAACACATGCGAGCCGGGCAGGTTGAGCGCCCCGCCCACCAGCGAGAGCAGCGCCAGGATCATCAGCGGCACGGTGATCAGCGCGGGGCTTTCGACGGCGCGCCCGGCGGACTCCGTACGCGGCTTGCCAAAGAAGACCATCATCAACTGCCGGCCGACGTAGAAGGCGGTGAAGAACGCGGCCACGACCAGCACCGCCAGCACAATGTAGTTGGTGCGGCTGGCAGCCACCAGAATTTCATCTTTCGAGAAGAAGCCGGCCAGCGGGGCCACCCCGGCCAGCGCCAGCGCGCCGATGAGGAAGACCACGAAGGTGACCGGCATCCTGCGGCGCATCCCGCCCATGTTGCGCATGTCCTGCGGATCGAAGTCGTCCTGCGCGGCGTGTCCGTGCGCGCCGTGCCCGCCGTGCGCATTTTGCCCGGCCTCGTGGCCGTGCTCCACGCCCAAAATCACCGAACCGGCGGCCAGGAAGAGCAGCGCCTTGAAGAA
>CALDSL010000246.1 GCA_937920255.1 uncultured Anaerolineaceae bacterium
GCATCTATGAAAATCGCGACCATATTCTGCAAACCGCCATCTCCGTGCTCCAGCTCCCCGGCGGCGTGGCGTGGGATGAAGACGAAACCGTCTATCTGGTGATCGGAATTGCCGCATCGGGCGACGAACACGTGGGCGTGCTCTCCAACCTGGCCGAAGCCGTGGAGGACGAGGACACGCTCAATGAAATGATCCACACGGACAACCCGGACATCATTTTAGGCCGCCTCACCGCCGCCTGATCGCGCGGCGCAGGCCCAACCCGCGCGGCCGCTACAACCGCGCAGAACGGAAAGAGCGCGCTATGAGAGAAGTTCAACTTGTCATCCAGAATCCCACCGGCCTGCACGCGCGGCCGGCCAAAGTTCTGGTCAATCTGGCCAAAAAGTTCCAGTCGAATATCAGCGTGCAGCACGGCGCAAAACGCGCCAACGCCAAGAGCATGGTCTCGATTTTGACCCTGGGTGCGGTGAGTGGCAGCGAAGTGGTCGTCTCGGCTGAAGGCCCGGACGAGGACGAGGCCATCCAACAGCTCGAAGCCGCCATCCGCGCCGGCCTGGGTGACGTTGAACCCGAATCCGCCGCTCCCACCGCCGCCAAAACCGCGCCGGCGACTGCTCCCGCTCCCACCCCAGCCGCGCCGCCCGCCCCAGGCCCCGATGGCGCGCTGCGCGGCATCCCCGCCTCGCCCGGCATTGCCATTGGGCCGCTGTTTCATTTCGAGCAGGTCGAGTACACCCTGGACGCGCTCGAGAAAATGGCCGCGCAGCAGCACATGTGCCTGGAAGATGCCGTGGCGCGCGCCCGGCAGGAACTGGAAGCGCTCCACCAGAACATGGTGGACAATGACCTGGGCGTCGAAGCCGCGATTTTTGAGGCCCACATCGAGATCATGGAAGATCCCGAACTGCACGACACCGTGCGCGAGCGCGTGGCCGCCGGGCAGAGCAGCGTGCGCGCCTGGCAAACCGCCATCGATGACCGCGCCGCCCTGGTCGCCTCGATCCCCGACCCGCTGCTGGCCGCCCGCGCGGATGATGTGCGCGACGTGGGCCGCCGCGTGCTGCGCTTGATGCTCAACCTGAAAGAGAAGACCCTCTCCGGCGTCACCGCGCCGGTGATCATTATCGCCCGCGACCTGACCCCCTCGCAGACCGCCACGTTCGACCCGCAGCGCGTGCTCGGCTTCTGCATCACCACCGGCGGCCCCACCGCGCATATCGCCATCCTGGCCCGCGCGCTGGGCCTGCCCGCCGTGGTCGCCGCCGACGAAAACGTTCTCTCCCTCCCCGAGGGTACGCTCTCCATCATCGATGGCGACGAAGGCTTTGTGCTCCCCAACCCGCCCACCGAAACGCTGGCGCGCGCCAAACAGACCCAGGAACGCTGGCAGGAACAGCGCCGCGTCAGCCTGGCGCAGGCGGGCGAGCCCGCCGTTACCCAGGACGGGCACCACGTAGACGTGACCGCCAACATTGGCTCGCTGGCCGACGCAGTGGAAGCTTTAAAACAGGGCGCGGACGGCGTGGGTTTGTTGCGCACCGAATTCCTCTTCCTCGACCGCACCACCGCCCCCACCGAAGACGAGCAGTTTGAGGTCTACCGCGGCATCGCCGAAACCATGAAGACCCTGCCGGTTATCGTGCGCACGCTGGATATTGGCGGTGATAAGCCCCTGGCGTACATCAGCATGAAGCCGGAACTCAACCCCTTCCTTGGCGAGCGCGGTATCCGCCTGTGCTTCAACCGCGCCGATTTGTTCCGCGACCAGTTGCGCGCCATCCTGCGCGCCTCAAAGCACGGCAACCTGCGCATCATGTTCCCCATGGTAGCCGACGTCTCCGAAGTGCGCCGCGCGCGCGCCCTGATCGACGAGCTGTGCCGCGAATTGAACGTGCCCGCGGTGCAGGTCGGCATCATGGTCGAGGTGCCTTCCGCCGCGCTGATGGCCGACATCATCGCCCCCGAAGTCGATTTCTTCTCCATCGGCACCAACGACCTGACCCAATACACCCTGGCCGTCGACCGCGGCCACCCCACCATGGCCTTTATGAGCGACGGCCTGCACCCCGCCGTGTTGCGCCTGATCGCGCACACCATTGAATCCGCGCACAAGTTTGGCAAGCGCTGCGACCTGTGCGGCGAGCTGGGCTCCACCCCGGCTGCGGTGCCGATTTTGGTGGGCCTGGGTATGGACGAGCTGAGCGTGAGCACCCCTGCCATCCCGGCCGTCAAGGCCCAAATCCGCTCGCTCAAGCTGGAAGAGGTGCAGCCGCTGGCGCAAAAAGCGCTGGCGTGCGCCACCCCGCAGGAAGTGCGCCAGTTGGTGAAAGAGACCCTGGGTTAGTATTTTCGGTGAATAATTGATGGTTCTGTTCTGGAAAGGAACGTCCTATGAACGAAAAATATCGAGCCTACCGCGCTCATGACTACAACATTCCCAAAAAGACACTGGCCTGGAACCTGTACGGCGCCGGGCTGGACAGCATGGGCGAAAACGGCAAACCCGAAGAATTTGAAGTACCCGAGCCCAACGACGACCAGATCCTGGTACGCATCGACAGCGTGGGCGTGTGCTTTTCGGACATAAAAGTCGTCAAGCAGGGGCCGGCGCACCCCAAGCTGTACAACCGCGATATGCGCAAAGAACCCACCCGCCTGGGCCACGAGGTGTCGCTGACGGTAGTCAAGGTCGGCAAGAACCTGACCGATCAATTCCATCCCGGCCAGCGGCTGGCCATCCAGCCCGACGTGTACCAGAACGGCATGTCCACCGCCTATGGTTACACCGTGCCCGGCGGCTTCATCCAGTACCACCTGATCGGCAAGGAGATGCTGGAAACCGACGCCGGGGTGTGCCTGCTGCCGCTGGAAGAGGAGATGGGCTACGCCGAATCCTCGCTGCTGGAGCCGTGGGGCTGCGTCATCGCCGCCTACACCCAGCGCCGCCGCCTGACGCCCAAGCCGGGCGGCAGCATGTGGATCGTCGGCCAGCCGGGCGATGACACCCAGTACACCTTCTCGGCCAGCCTGGCCCCTGCCACCGTGGTGCTGACTGATGCCCCCGCCTCGGTGCACGCGCTGGTGGAACAGAGCGGCGCGCGGATCATCCAGCGCGACGGTCTGGACTCCGCCGGCTATGGAGACATGGTGCAGGATGTGACCGGCGGCGCCGGTTTTGACGATATTATCGTGCTCCAGCCCACCTCTGCCGAAACCGTCAGCGCCATTGCGCGCTTTATCGCGCGGCGCGGCACGCTCAACCTGATCGGCACGCAGCCGCTCGACGGCCTGGTCAGCGTAGACCTGGGCCGCCTGCACTACGATTACATCGCCTTTCTGGGCCACTGCGGCACCGATATCGCCGCGTCGTACGGCGAAGCGCGCAACCGCGCTGATCTGCGCCCGGGCGGCGTTACTGTCTTCATCGGCGCGGGCGGTCCGATGGGGCAGATGCACGTGCAGCGCGCGCTCGAACTTCCGGACGGCCCCAGGCTGGTGGTCGCCACCGAGGTCAGCGACGAGCGCCTGGAAACGATGAAGAAGTTGTTCACGCCCCTGGCCAATAAGAACGGGCGCAAGTTGCTGTTCTTCAACCCCAACAACAGTTCCGTCAGCTTCAAGGACTTTGTCATGGGCGCCACGAATGGCGAGGGCGCGGATGACGTGGTCGTCTCGGTGCCGGTGGCCAAACTGATGGAAGAGGGCGACGAAGTGCTCAAACCGGATGGGATGCTGGTGCTCTTCGCCGGCGTGCCCACCGGCACGCTGGGCAAGGTGCGGCTGAGCAACGTGTACCTGCACAATGCACAGTACACCGGCACCTCCGGCCTGACCATCGATGACCAGGCCGAGGTGATGGAACGCCGCGTGTCCGGCACGCTCTCGCCCGGGCGGTCGGTGGCGGCCATCGGCGGGCTGGAAACTGCGCGCGAAGCGCTGGAAGCGGTGATGGAAGGCCGTTACCCTGGCAAAGTAGTCGTCTTCCCGCAGATCACCGGCCTGCCGCTGATGGGTCTGGACGAATTGAAAGAGCGCCTGCCAGAAGTGGCTGAAAAGCTGGGCGAAGACCTGATGTGGACCAACGAAGCCGAGGAAGCCCTGATCGAACAGAAGTGGAAGAAACCTGAATAGACTGCGAGGCGGTATGATCTACACCCTGACGCTCAACCCGGCGGTCGACCGCGAGCTGACCGTGGAAGAAGTAAAGTATGATTCCGTCCTGCGGGCGAGCGAATCGCGCGTGGATTTTGGCGGCAAAGGCTTTAACGTCTCCCGGCTGCTCAAAGGCCTGGGCACGCCCAGCGTAGCGGTCGGCTTTCTGGGCGGGCGCGCCGGACAGATGCTGGAAGACGGCCTGTGCAGCCTGGGCATCAGCACCGATTTCGTATGGGTCTCGGGCGAAACACGCACCAATGTATCCATCGTCACCGAGGCGCACGACCACTACATCAAAGTCAACGAAAAAGGCCCGCTGGTGCCCCCGGCCAAGCAGCAGGAACTGCTGGACAAGATCGACG
>CALDSL010000247.1 GCA_937920255.1 uncultured Anaerolineaceae bacterium
TCCTGCTTGGAATTGCTGCGCTGGAAGACGATATCATCCGCTTCGCCCAGTTCCGCGCCGGCGCGCACCAGCTCGGCCACGGCCGGCGGCAGATAGAACGTGCCGGAGCGGCTGAGGCCCACCTGCGCGGTCGAAACCACCGCCACCCAGGCGAAAGCGGCCAGCAGATCACCGTCCTCCTCCACGCCGCCTTCGATGCCGACCCAAAAATTGGCGGCGGGATGGGCCTGCGCGGCGCCGCGCGCGCGGTTGAGCGCCCCCTGGCGCGTTTCGGCGCTGGTGAACGGCTGGTGGCTGACGCCAGAGGCCACACCGGCGCTGGAAATCTCAAATTCCTGGCCGGGAAACATGCGCTCGAACGCGCGCCGCGCGGCCAAAATCTTGACCGGGTTGTGGGATGCAATGACAATATGGGCCATGTGCGGGCAGATGGATTACTGCTTCAAATCTTCAATCGGGTACCAGACCGCTTCCGGTTCCACCAGTTCATCCGGCTCGGGGCCGGGGTCGCCGTTCCACTGCGGGTTTTCGGGCACCAGCACCAGCGGGATGACGCTCATATCGTGCGTGACCTCAATCTGGCACGAAAGGCGCGCTTTGCCCAGCAGCTCGCGCTGGAACAGACGCTCGTACTCGGCCTGGGTCATGGTGTCGGGCTCGCCGGAAACGAATTGCACCCGGCAGGTGGTGCAGCGCGCCTGCCCCCCGCAGCGGTGGCCCAATGGGATGCCGTTGCGCTCCAGCGCCAGTACCAGGCGCTCGCCGGTCTCTACTTCGAAGGTCTTATCCTTTACAGTGACTTTTGGCATGCTTCCCTCCTGGTTAGAAGTATAGCACAGCCGAACGCGACCCTTTTCCCGCTATACTGCCTATTGGTATTGTTGACAAAATAGATATAATAACCATATAGACTTGCTACGGCGCGGCCGTAGTGAGAACGCCCCCCAGGGGGTAATTACCTGTACAGGAGTGAACGAATGGCTTTCGAATATACCAATAAAGCTGGCAAGAAGTATTACCTGCATTCCCGAGCCACCCAGCTCAAGAGCGGCACCGAGCGCACCATTTATTTCTTCTCTGGTTCGGAAGGCAAGGGCGCCATTGACAAGGTTCCGGACGGCTACGAGGTTTCGGAAACTCGCAACGGCCTGCCGGTGCTCAAGCGCAAAGACAAGAAATAAGCCGAAGTTCTATAGCGTACTACCAAACAGCGCAAACAGCTACCGGCTGTTTGCGCTGTTTGGTTTGCACCGAATGATCACATTAACGCCAGAGGGATGGCTTCCTGCTCGAAGCGGTTGAGGACGGCAAGGTTGATGTTTTGCTGAATGTCTTTATACAGGGTGAAATCCGGCGACTGGATGGTGTAGACGATGTCAAAGTCGTAGGAATAACTGCCGATCTGGGTGAAATGCGCGCGGTCAAAGCGCACGTGATCCTGCGCCATAATCACTTCCTGCACCAGCGCCGGCACGCGCATCAGCGTCTCGACCGGGGCGCGCGAATCCACGCGGATGCGAAACTCCACCCGACGGTCGTTCATGCGCTTGTAGTTCTTGATGCGGCTGTTGAGCAAGTCCGAGTTGGAGATGATGATCTGCTCGCCCGAAAGGCTGCGCAGCCGGGTGCTCTTCAACCCGATCTTTTCGACCGTGCCCTGGATCTTATCGTCCAGGTAGATCGAATCGCCGATCACGAACGGCTTGTCCAGCGCGATGGACACCGATGAGAAGATGTCGCCCAATATTTGCTGGAGCGCGAAGGCCACCGCGATGCCGGAAATGCCCAGGCTGGCGATGAGCGTGTTGACGTTGACGTTGGGCAGGTTATCCAGCACCAGCAGCAGCACCACGCTCCACAGCCCCACGCGGGCAAAAAAGCCCAGCAGGTTGACGGTGGTCGAAGACTGGTCGTTGGCGTCCACGCGGCGGCGCACTTCGCGCATGACGATGATGCTCACCAGGCTGTTGCCCCAGATTGCTACCTGTAGCAGCAGCAGGATCACCAGCGTGGTGCGGATAAACGTGGTGGTGTTGTCGGGCAGCACCAGGATCAGCGAGGCCATGTAAACAGCCAGCGCCAGGATGGCATATGCCCGCGTTTGGGTCATCACCTCGATTAAGGCGTTATCCAGTTGCGTGGCCGTTTGCTGCGCGCGCCGCGCTGCCAGCTTCAAGGCCTTGTCGCGCAGGAACAGCAGCACACCGGTGATGACGACAAACGCCACCACGGCGACCAGCCAGTTGATCACCGTGTTGTTCAGGAATTGATAATACAGAAACTCCACGCTTCTTTACCCCCTCTCACGCAGCACAAAGCGGAATTGCGCGTCGTCCTGGTACCACATGGGGAAGTTGGTGCCCCACACGTTGTTATACAGGTTGAAATGCGCGCCTTTGGCCAGGCGAGGCAGGTCGCTGTTGAAATTGAGCAGCGAAGGCTCGCCCGGGGCTACCAGTGCCGCGTCCAGCGTGCGGATTTCCAGCCCGGTGGGGCCGTCTTCCAGCACGATGCCAGCGCCCACCGCGTGCAGCTTGTTGCCCCCCGCGGGCACTACGTCCAGCGGGTCGATCCACTGGCCCAGCTTGTCCATCTGCCACAGCACCGAAGGCGAGACGGCCGGCACAAACGACAGCCACAGCGCTTCAGGCAGCCGCGAGGCGCTCTTTTCGAACCAGCTCAGGGTCAGCCGTGCTTCTTCAGCGGCGTTGGGGAAATCCCACTCGAGGAAAACGCGCTTGGGGCAGCCGAAGGTGTTGG
>CALDSL010000248.1 GCA_937920255.1 uncultured Anaerolineaceae bacterium
CAAAGCTAAGGACCTGTTTCCACCGGATTACCGGCATTCTGCCAGGCACGAAAACCGCCAAGAATAGGGGTAACCTTCTTGAAACCGTTATCCAAGAGAATTCGCGCCGCACGGGCGCTTGATTCTTCTGATGGTCAGGTACAGTAAGTAATGATCCATGCATTCGGATCAAGGTCTTTATATTGGCTATCCAATTGAGCGAGTGGAATGGATAGCGCATTTGCGATATGTGCTTCGGCATATGCGCTATTGTCTCTGACATCGATAAATACCGCATCGCCCGATTTATTTGCGGCGAGCGCATCCTCTAAGGAAACTCGGGGAATCTCGGGGAACGTCTCTTCCTCAGCCACCAAAGGCTGAGTAGTCGGAGTTTGAGCACGTGGTTGAAGGCTGATCGATATGGATGTTATCAATATCGCAACCCCAATTATGATCAGGAGATAAGGTAAAACAGATCTTTTTTTCATTTATGAAATTCCTTCTATAAGGTAAATGCATACACAACGGATGGCAGCAATAAGATTGTGCCTGAACCGGTTAACTCGTTCACTGAGATACGCAAACGAAACAGCCATTGAATATTCAATGGGTTTTTCAAATGCGATTATTCAGTTGTATTTAAGCGATAGGGGGATGGAAAAAGTTGAAGACGAATCCGGATGGAACAAATGGATTGTATTTGACAATTAGATCAGGAAGTTGAATAGGTTTTAATGCCACTAAATCAGGCGTCCAGACTCCAACCTGTAACGTACATACCAGGCAATCCGTATCCCCGGCATTATCAAAGGTTGCTGGCACCGAACAACAGGATGCAGGCGAAGCAAAATGACCAGCCAGATTTATGGCTGTCATAATCAACAAAATCAATAAGAGAGACCGCCGAATGGTAGGTGCCATATTTTGAGAAAGTATATCCGGTTTTGTTTGTTCTGTCAAATTCATGGGCCCATTTCGGCATACCCCTTTTTTGTTTTCTTTTGGATGATCCGTTTGGCTATTTTCTCCGCTTCATCTATTGACTGTGTTTTGATCATTCGCACCCGATGATAACCATTCTTGATACTCCCCCAGGTGCATACAACGGCATGACTATCCAGAAGGGTGGACTGAACATGCACCTCATAAAAGCGAGCCATTTTCTGTTCAGGAACGAATTTTATCATCAGCATGGATAAATTGTAGCACAAACGTTCGCCTGGAAGGTGCATATTTTACCTCCAGACCCAATGAGCGCATAAACCGAACGATCAGCCCGTTACCTCATATCCGTTGGATGATTTGTGATGAAATGACTGCCAGAAGCATAATCGGCAGACCGGGCAGCCGGTGTGCCTTTACCTTCCGCTCCGTTTTGTAGGTAAACGCCATCAAACCGAATGCGACAATAGCATGACACCCGAAAAACGCCAGGAAAAAGCCCGGTCCCGGCCAGACCAGGCTGAGGGCCATCGCGCTAACTGCGTCAGCACCACCCCACCAGCCCAATTCCCAGGCGACCCAAAAGCCGACAATGGACATCGCAGTGATGGGGCTGTTTTGCACCGACCAGAACAATGCCAACAACAAGAACGGCAGCCAGGTCAACACCCGCCCAATTTCCTCAAAACCAAAGAGTTTGGAAATCCGCTCCCGTTCGCTGATCAGCGCTACCAATCCCGTCAGGACGACAAGTTGCCAGTCCCCCTGCCAGAAACGGTAAGCGCCAGCCAGCGCCAGAGGAATAATGACCCACAGGCTGTGCGGAACCTCGCCTTTCCGCAAGTCAAACCAGGATACCGCCGCCAGCCAGAGGATGACAATGCCAAGGATTATCCAGTCCATACATACCTTTTAGGGAACGATTTGCTCTTCAATCCTGCGAATATATTCCGCGCCGCTGCCACAGCCAGTCGGGAAGTTGATCGCAATCGCGCTCCAGGAGCTGGGATTACCGGTATGGCGCAACGCCTGGTAGATGCAGCCAGTTCCTATGTGATAATTTGCCAGCGATAACCGCCAGAAGTCTTCATAACTCAGAAGTTCCGCCGGCCGCTTCCCGGTCGCCAGCCAGAACGTCCGGTTAGATTGCCGGCAGCTCGCATTCAACGATTCTGTGAGCACAGTAACTGCCTGGTCGCCCCTGGTCGGATCCACCCCGCCCGGGCAGGTTGGGCAGGTCGCATCAATGCTCTTCAACATCAGACCGCGTAGGATACGTTGAGCGGCGAGGTCGAGACCTCCATAACCTTTGGCGCAAGCCGCTTTATCCAATCCTTGACTGCAGATCGCTAGAAAATAATCAGGCCGCCATGCCAGAACCAGGTCTGCGCCCATCTCGGTCATCTGTCCCAGGCCAATTTCCCCTTTCGCCCAATTGGCGGCTGGCCAGAACTGCGATTCAACCGCGATGACCGCCTTGATTACCTTGGCGGGCATGTTCTGCCCCGAAGCTGAAGCCTGAATCGCCG
Source organism: uncultured Anaerolineaceae bacterium (assembly GCA_937920255.1). GTDB lineage: Bacteria > Chloroflexota > Anaerolineae > Anaerolineales > Anaerolineaceae > CALDSL01. The sequence continues at coordinate 2,454 of CALDSL010000248.1, forward strand.
TATCGTAACGATTTTGCCAGCGAAACACCTCATCTCGAGAGACCTCCAATCCACAGGCGTTGGGCGCCCCATCTGTATTCAGGCCACCTGAGGGACATCGAGAACCATCCACAATGGCGGTTTTCAGCAGGTGGCCGGCCAGGAGCTCAAAAGACTGAGAGGTCTGTAAATCTGCTGGTTGCTCAACAGCCTGTAACCAGCCTGGCAGGGGGTCAGGCAAGTTCGCGCCATATGTCTGGCTGCATGCATTTGAAGAAATCGGAAGCGGGGGTACAGCCGCCGAAAGGCAAAACCAGACCAGGATTGAGAGGATCAAGGTGCGCCGCATTATGGCCTCCCATGAACGGGGTACCAGGAAACCGTCCAGGTATTGCTGTTGGTGCGAAAGGTACGCCCTGCAGAATCGGTCAGATCCGCCCAAACGGTCCAGGTTCCTTGCTCCGTTGTGCCAAAATTGATATCCCCAGCTGCTGAGGGTGACAACGACCAGGCCGAACCACTTCGCGAATAGGTTGTAACCGCCCCGGAAGGCGCACGGACTGAAACCACCACAAGATAGGGTGGTTCGCCGCCTGCTACCGTTCCGGTCAGGGTCTGTGCCGGCAGGCCAAGATTAGGGCTAAACAACACCAGCCTGGCAAAGGTCGGTGAGACTGTTCCGGACAGCGGCGCAATCACATACACGGTGACTGTGTCGCTCCGCGTTCCTGAGACATTCGAGCAGGTAAGCGTGTACGAATGGGTTCCAATCAGCGCTCCGGAGATAGGCGCGCTACCGGAGACAGTTACGCTTCCGGTCCATAGGGCATCCGAACTGGCAGCCGTGCAGGATGCGGCATACTGGCTGGTCCAGGTCAGGGTATAGCTGCCTGGCTCAACCTGGGTAATCGGCCCATTGCCACCCTCAACTTGCAGATCCACGATCGGCGGAGGCGGGTTGACATTAACAACCACCGTGTCGTTTGCAGTCGTTCCGGCCAGGTTCATACATTGCACGGTGTATTGATAGGCGCCCTGCAGTACATTGCTGAGAGCTCGGTTGCCACTCGTGCCTACTGGCCCGGAAAGATTATTCAACGCGGAGCAGGAAACGGCATTGGCGCTGGTCCAGCTAACCGTGTAACCGGCCGGTTCCTGAAAAGTGAGCGGCCCATTTGACCCGTTCACCCGCACGTCGACAGATGGCGCAGCCACAACGATCATTCGCACCGTATCGCTGGCGGTTGCCCCGGCAGGATTCTGGCAGGTCACGCTGTAATCGTAGGTGGTTCCTGCCGGTACGTTTGCTTCCGAACGCGTACCCGCAAGTCCGGAATATCCTGCCAGGCGGGCAGAACCCGTGCACAGCGTGGCATTACTGCTGGTCCATGTGGCCAAGTAGGTGATCGGACCGGTGCGAGTCACGGTAGGCCCGTCCGAACCGTCCACCTTCAAGTCAACGGAAGGGGCAGCATATACAACCGTTCGTTTCGTGTCGGTTGCTGACACGCCGGCCGCGTTGGTGCAGGTAACGGTGTAATCATAGTTCCCTACGGGGAGAGCTGTCTCGGCCCGCGAGCCTGTCAGTCCACTTAACCCTATGAAACGGTTTGAGCCTGTGCAGGATGTGGCGTTGCTGCTCGTCCAGGTTGCCATGTAGCTGGCTGGAGCGGTGGCTGATGCCGGCGCATTGACGGTCACCGTTGGGGCAGACAAGACATTTACAGTGACGCTGTCACTGGCGCTGCCGGATGGATTTGAGCAGGTCAGTGTGTAAGTGTACGTGCCACCACTTACATTATTAATACCCTGGGAGCTACCGGTTGCCTGCGCCCCACTCCAACTCCCCGACGCGGTGCAAGATGCGGCGTTGGTACTCGTCCAACTCAACGTATAACTTGCCGGTGCACTGAGGCTGATTGGGCCATTCGACCCATTGACCCGCAGATCCACAGTCGGCGCGGGGGTTGTCCGGTAAGTGGTTGTTACTGCGCGGACATCCACATATCCACCGCTGGCGGAGATCGACCAGGTACAATCGCTCGCGGTTGGCACGTTCCAGGCCGGGTTCGGCAGGTTATTGAACCCGGGAACGCTCTGGTTTGCCAGGTAGAGGTCATCGGTAAAGATGACCTGCCCGCAAGCCCGAACAGTCACCGTTCCGACATTGGAATCGCCGCTGTAGGCAGCCTGTACATTGAAGGTCCGGAGATAAGTGAAGTTGCCGGAAATCGAACTGCCGCTTTGAATGCGCGTGACTTGTTCGGTGCAACCGCTGCCACAGAATGCTCCCCCTTCGCTAGGCGGGAGCGAAGTGCTATCCCGGTGAAACAGGTTTATGTAAGATACCGATCCATTCCACTGGATGTAGGTGCTTTCCTGATCATACGTTCGCCCATTCCGCAGATACTCAGGGGAGATGTTGGCGTAGGCCAGCCGGTAGCCAGCCAGTAGCACGGAAAGAACAACCATAAAAGCAGCGGCTTTCAGCCAACTGGTATTCTTCGATGATCCAATTTTCAAAGTAAATCTCATTGAGCCACTCCCGCAGAGGCAAACACGCGCACGGTTTTTTCCTGGACATTCAACATATCTAACATCAACCAATCCACCGGAACTTCCAGATACACCCCAACCGCCGGTTCATTGCTGCTCCAC
>CALDSL010000249.1 GCA_937920255.1 uncultured Anaerolineaceae bacterium
CGCGCGCCGATGACCTGACAGCACGCGCGGATAACCCGCGCCCGTTTATCACCGAGCGCTTCGTGGCGCGCGGCGCGCTGCTCGACCGTGCCAACACCCCGTTGCACGTCACCGAAGGCGTCCCCGGCGAATACAGCCGCCGCTCACTCTACCCGCCGCTGGCTGCCACGCTGGGTTACTCGCACCCGGCATTCGGCCGCGCCGGGCTGGAAAGCAGCCTGGACGGTTACCTGCGCGGCGTGCAGGGCGCGCCCAGCTCGCTGGTGCTCACCAATTTCCTGCTGTACGCCCAGCCGCCGCCGGGGCTGAATGTGCGCCTGAGCCTGGACCTCAACCGGCAGAAGCTGGCCGACAGCCTGCTGCAAGGCAGGAAGGGCGCGCTGGTGCTGCTCAATGCCGCCACCGGCGAAGTGCTGGTGATGGCTTCGCACCCTTCGATTGACCCCAACAGCCTGGTGGAGAACTGGGAAACCTGGCGCGCCAGCGCGGATGCGCCCCTGCTCAACCGCGCCACGCAAGGCCAGTACGCGCTGGGCGCGGCCGGAGGGCCGTTCCTGCTGGCGCAGGTCAGCGATGCCGGCAGCCTGCCGGTTCTGCCGCCGCGGCTGGCCTACACGCTCGACGGCCAGCCGTGGGACTGCGCGGTGGGAACCGTCCGCGGCGACGAATGGTCCGGCGCGGTACGCAATGGCTGCCCCGGCGCGGTGGTGGAACTGGCCGATTATTTGGGCGCGCAGCAGGTGACGGCCCTTTATACCCAGATCGGGTTGTTCCAAAGCCCGCAGATCGATCTGCCGGTGGCTGTGGCCGGCCAAAGTAGCGGCGACACGCCGGCCGAAACCGCACTGGGCAGTCAGGGCCCGCTGGTGACGCCGCTGCAAATGGCTCTGGCCGCCGCGACCATCTCCGGCGGCGGACAGCGGCCGGACCCGCAGATGGTGCTGGCGATCCAGACGCCATTTGAAGGCTGGGTGCTGCGCGAACCGCAGCCGGTGATCCCCAGCCTGCCGGTGGACGGCACGCGCGCCGCCGCGCAGATGCTGCTGCAATCCGGCACGCCCTACTGGCAGACGGTGGCCAACGCGCCCGGTCAGGGCACGCCGATCACCTGGTTCCTGGCGGGCACGCTGCCCGGCGCGCAGGGCACGCCCCTGGCACTGGCGCTGGTGTTGGAAGAGAGCAACCCCGCGCTGGCAGCCGAAATCGGCCGGGAAGTGCTGGACGGCGCTCCCCAGCCCTGACCTAACGCAGTAAATCGATCAGCGCGCCTTCCATGGTCGGGAAGCGGAAGATATAGCCCAACTCCTGCAGCCGGGCAGGCACGGCGCGCTGGCCTTCCAGCACCAGCGTACTCAATTCGCCCAGCACGGTTTTCATGGCAATAGCCGGAACGGGGAAGTAATACGGCCGGCGCATCACGCGCGCGATGGTCTTGCCCAGCTTGTCGTTGGTGACCGGGTCAGGCGCGCTAAAGTTATACACGCCGCTGGCATCCTGGTTTTTGATCAGGAACAGCGTGGCCTGCACCGCATCATCCAGGTGGATCCAGGGAAACCACTGCCGCCCGCTGCCGATTGGCCCGCCGACGAACAGGCGGAACGGCAGCAGCACCAGCGGAAAGATCCCCTCGCGGCCATGGAGCACCAGCGCATTGCGCGCCACCACGCGGCGCACGCCCAAATCTTCCACCGCGCGGGTCGAATCTTCCCACGCCACGCTGACCTGCGCCAGCCAGTCGCTGCCCGCGGGGGAAGCTTCGTCGACAAACGTGTCGCCGCTGAAGCCGTAATAGCCGATCCCCGAGGACTGCACCAGCACCGCCGGCCGCTGGCGCGCAGCCTGAATGGCCTGGCTGATCGCCCGGCCGGCATTGATGCGGCTGTCGCGAATGCGCTGCTTGCGTTTGGCCGTCCACAGCCCGCCGCCCAGGTTCTCGCCCACCAGGTTGACCACCGCGTCGGTTTCCTCGATCAGATGCCCCCAACCGGCCGGGCTGCGCGCATCCCAACCGGCGGCGCGCACGCCATCCGGCAAACGCGCTTTATCCGGGTTTCGCGTCAGGACGGTCACGCTGTGGCCGTCGCCGCGCAGCGCCCGCACCAGCGCCGACCCGATAAACCCTGTTCCTCCCGCAACTAATACCCGCATGGTTACCCTCCCTACCAGGTGTGACATGATTGTTTCAGCACGAGCTTAACACGAATGACCCGAATAAGCCGAATGGCACGAATTCTTTCCTGAAAGGTTCGATCGATGCTCTTTTATCAATAGACTCAGCCCTTTATGTACTTCGTAGAGACGCAAGATCTTGCGTCTCTACCCTGCTGACCCATCTCTTTCCTGCAACACTCCCCCGCAATGCCTTTTTTCGTCGCGAGGTTGTAAGCCGTTTTTGTGGATGCTATAATCACATCATTGGAGCATGAATGCAAGAAGCCGTACTCGTTCTCAACGCCAACTACGAACCGATCCATATCTGCAATATGCAGCGTGCGATGGGACTGATCCTCAGCAACAAGGCGACCCTGGTGCTGGACGGCCGCGGCATTGTGCGCACCATTAACCACAATTATCCCCGCCCATCCGTGATCCGGCTGGAAAAAATGATCAGCCGCCCGCGCCCGCGGATCAAGCTCACCCGGCGCGAAGTACTGCGACGAGATAATTATACATGCCAGTACTGCGGCAAGCACAGTTCTGACCTGACCGTAGATCATGTGATCCCGCGCCACCTGGGCGGGCCGCATGTATGGAACAACCTGGTGGCCGCCTGCCCGGCGTGCAACCACCGCAAGGGCGGCCAGAGGCTGGATAAAGTGGGGATGCGCCTGCTGCGCATCCCGCGCGAACCACCTGCCACGGCGCACTATATCTTCGGGCGCAATCCGCAAGAATACGCCGAGTGGGAGCCGTTCCTGGCCGGTTGGTAAAACCGGCCCGTCAATCCAGGTGTATGCGCATCAGGTCTTCGGCCAGCGTCACCGGGCCGTCGAACGTGCTCGCCGCGCGCTGTGGCAGCGCTTCCGGCTCGCCGCCCACCGACCTGGGATGATAGTGCACCAGGTAGAGCGCCTTTGCGCCGGCCTGGCTGGCGATCCCGCCGGCCTGCTCCGGCGACGAATGCCCCACGCCCTCGCCGGTTGCTTCATGGATCAGCACATCCGCGCCGCGCGCCAGGCGAACCACCGCCGGCGACGGTTCAGTATCGCACGAATAGGCGGCCATCTTCCCCTGCGGCAGGAATTCAAACCGCAAGCCCACCGTCGGCAGCAGGTGCTTGACCGGCGAGGCCAGGATGCGCAAATCCGGCTCGTCCAGCACGACCGCCCGCTCGACTTCATCCAGCGCATGGTATTCGACCGCGAAAAAACCCGGCCATCTGTGCGATTCAAACAACTCCATCATCTGCCGCAGCCGGTCGAGCGCGTGCGCCAACCCGTGGACGCGCAGCGGCTGTTTGCGCCCCAGCAGCCACAGGTCCATCAACAGCATCGGCACGCCCGAGGCGTGATCCGGGTGGAAATGGGTGAGGATCAGATCGTCGATGCTCAACGGGTCGACGCCGGCCTGTTTCAGCCGCACGATCGGGTTGCCGCTCGCGTCCACCATTACCGTGCGTTCGCCCTGCGTCACCGCCAGGTGCGTGCATTCGTGGTTTTCGTCTGGCATCGCCCCCGCAGTACCGAGAAAGATGATTTGTGCCATTCCGATGTTCTCCTTGGTCCGGGTAGATGCTGCGTTTGCGTTTCCCAGCAACCCGCTTCGATCTATACCGCTCAAACCCTCATTGTACCGGAAATCAGCCGCCCAGCATCATCAGGGCAATCCGGGGCGTCAGCCACGCTTCCAGCGCCGCCGCGATGA
>CALDSL010000250.1 GCA_937920255.1 uncultured Anaerolineaceae bacterium
GCCCCGGCGCAGCCGGCGCCGCGCGGGGTGCTGTTCCTCTCGGCGCAGACGGCGCAGGAATTGAAGGAAAAACTGCTGCGCGCGGTGGAAGATGTGCAATCCGGCAGCCTGCCAGCGTCGCGCATTCCGAGCGCGGCGGAGCTGGCGCAGCCGCAGCGCCTGGCGGTGGACTACGACACCCCGGCCGACCTGACCAAGAAGCTCGAGAAGGCACTGAAGATGTTCGACGGCGACACCCATGCCACGCGCCAGGCGCTGGCCGCGCAAGGGATTTTCCGCGGCAGCGGCCAGCCGGGCAAGGTGGCGTTCCTGTTCCCCGGCCAGGGCTCGCAGTACGCCAACATGCTGGCTGAACTGCGCGGGCTTTCGCCGGTGGTGGCCGAGACCTTCCGCGAGGCCGACGAAGTCATGACCCCCATCCTCGGCCGCCCGCTGACCAGCCTGATCTTCGTGCCAGAGGACAAGGAATCGGTGGCGCGGGCGGAAGAAGCCCTGCGCGATACCGCCATCACCCAGCCGGCGGTGCTCACCGCCGACGTGGCCATGCTGCGGCTACTAGCCACCTACGGCTACCAGCCGGATATGGTGGCGGGCCACAGCCTGGGTGAGTACGCTGCGCTGGTGGCGGCCGGCGCGCTCAGCTTCCCAGCCGCGCTGCAGATCGTATCGGCGCGCGGGCGCGAAATGACGCGCGTCTCAATGGATGATAACGGCGCGATGGCCGCCGTCTCCGCGCCGATCGGCGAAGTCGAACGCATCCTGCAAGGGGTGCCGGGCTACGTGGTCATAGCCAATATCAACAGCCCGCTGCAGTCGGTCATCGGCGGCGCGACCGCTGCAGTGGACGCGGCGCTGCTGGCGTTCGAATCCGCCGGGTTCCAGGCGGTGAAAATCCCGGTTTCGCACGCCTTCCATACCAAAATTGTCGCCCCGGCCAGCGGACCGCTGCGCGAGGTGATAGCGCGGCTGGGGGTGAGCAGCCCGCGCATCCCGGTCATCGCCAACGTCACCGGGCAGGAATACCCGCGCGATCCGGAAGCGATTATGGATATGCTGGCGACGCAGGTCGCATCACCGGTACAGTTCATCAAGAGCATGCAGGCCATCTACGCCGCCGGCGCGCGGGTGCTGGTCGAGTCAGGTCCCAAGCGCGTGCTGACCGCGCTGGCGACCGACAACCTGAAGGAAAAAGAGGACGTTACCATCCTCTCGACCAACCACCCGCGCAAGGGTGCGGTGCCCAGCCTGAACGAAGCCCTGTGCGGCCTGTGGGCCGCCGGAGTGATCCCGTTTGGCGCGCAGCCTGCGGTCGAAGCAGTGCCGGCAGCCGTTCACACGGAAAGCAGTCCGGCCGTTGTTCTTCAGGCCGAAGTCCAAATGCAACCCGCGCCGGACGCGTCCGAAATCGAGGCGCGCATTCTGGAGCTGGTGTCGCAGAAAACCGGTTACCCGGCTGAGATGCTCGATCTGGACCTCGACCTGGAAGCCGATTTGGGGGTGGACACGGTTAAACAGGCCGAGCTGTTCGCCGCCGTGCGCGAGATGTATTCCATCCCGCGTAGGGAAGATCTGCGCCTGTCGGATTACAACACGCTGGCCAAGGTGATCGGGTTTGTGCAGGAGAATACCGTGCAGCCGGTAGAGAGACAGATCGTGATGAAATCACTGGTCTCAACTGTTCCACAAAATGAGATGGATGGTACGCCGAACATCACCCCCCTCCCACTCCCCCCAAATCACACAGAACGTGATTTGGAGGGAGAGAAAGCTTTGGAATCTGCTCAAACGATCGAATCTGATACAAAGGAACGTTCCGAACCGGCAACGCCTCAGCCGGTTACAGGTTCGGTGGTGATCAGCGGGGCGGGGTTGGGGTTGCCAGGGGTGAAGCACGCGGTGTTTGAAGATGACAACATCCGCCGCATTCTGTCCGGCGAGAACATGATCGAACCGCTGACGGAAGCGACCCGCGCCCATATGCTGGATAAGCGCGTCACCCGGCTGAACAAGAGCGATGCCGGCGCAACGATGGACGTGATCACCGACATGGAGCGCACCATCAAGCTGGCCGGCCAGCGCGGCGCTTTTGACCTGAACGCCGATTTCGGCGTGCCGGCCGACCGGGTGGAGGCGACCGATATCGCCACCCAACTGGCCATCGCCGCCGGGATCGAAGCTCTGCGTGACGCGGGCGTGCCGCTGGTGATGCGCTACCGCCGCACCAGCCTGGGCACGCTGCTGCCCGACCGCTGGATGCTGCCCGAAGCGCTGGCAGACGAAACCGGGGTGATCTTCGGGTCGGCCTTCCCCGGCATGGGGCGCATGGCTGAAGAAAGCGAACGCTTCTACAACCACCACAATCTGACGCGCCAGGTGGAAACCCTGCGCGAATTACAGTCGCTGGCAGGAGAATCGCCCGCCCTGGGGCGCGAGCTGGAAGCGCGCATCACCGAACTGGAACGGCAGCTCGCCGATCTGGACTATCACTTTGACAGGCGCTTCATCTTCCGCATTCTCAACATGGGCCACTCGCAGTTTGCCGAGTATATCGGCGCGCGCGGGCCCAACACCGGCGTCAATGCCGCCTGCGCCACCACTACCCACGCCATAGCCCTGGCCGAGGACTGGATCCGCACCGGGCGCGCGCGGCGCGTGGTCGTGATCGCTGGCGACGATGTCACCAGTGGCCGGCTGGTCGAATGGATCGGAACCGGGCTGCTGGCCAGCGGCGCCACCACTACCGAAGGCAACCTGCGCCTGGCTGCGCTGCCCTTTGACCGCCGCCGCAACGGCATGATCATGGGCATGGGCGCTGCCGCGCTGGTGGTCGAAGCCGAAGACGCGGTGCGCGAGCGTGGCATGCGCGCCATCGCCGAAATTCTTTCGGCGCAGGTGGCCAACTCGGCGTTCCACGGCACGCGGCTGGATGTGTGCCACGTGCGCGAGGTGATGGACCGCCTGGTAACACAGGCTGAACAGCGCTTTGGCCTCGACCGGGCGCGGATGGCCGGCAAGATGGTGTTCCTCTCGCACGAAACCTACACCCCGGCGCGTGGCGGATCGGCTGCCGCCGAAATCCACGCGCTGCGGCATACTTTCAAAGACTCCGCCAGCCGGGTGATCATCGCCAACACCAAGGGCTTTACCGGCCATACCATGGGCGTGGGGGTGGAAGACGTGGTGGCGGTTAAGGCGCTGGAAACGGGCATCATCCCGCCCATCGCCAACCTGGACGGCCAGTTTGAACCTGACCCCGACCTGGGCGATCTCAACCTGTCGCGCGGCGGGCAGCACCCGGTGGAGTATGCGCTGCGGCTGGGCGCGGGCTTTGGCTCGCAGATCGCCATGACGCTGCTGCGCAAGATCCCCGGCGTGGGCGAGCGCATCGACCAGCCGGTGTACCAGCGCTGGCTGTCGGCCGCGGCCGGGTATGAGAGCGCGGAACTGGAAGTGGTCAACCGCACGCTGCGCGTGGTACACCAAGGAGCGCCGGTGCGCGAACCCGCGAAATCCACCTGGCAGTACGGCGCCGCCCCCACCCTACGCGCGGCCGAACCGGGGGATGAAGTTGTTGAATCGACCCCGGAACCCGCGGCGCAGGAACCTGTCGTGGCCGAAACTGCTCCAGTATCGACGCCCACCGCCGTTCAGGTGGTGGAGCGGCGCGTGCCGGCGGCCGTGCTGGCCGCGCGGCTGGACCTGTGCAAGTCCACCGGCGTGCAGCTTGACGCCCGGGCGCGGGTGATCGTGGCTTACGACCGTCACGGTGCAGGCGAGGCGCTGGCCGGCCTGCTGCGCGCGCGCGGCGTGCAGGTGCTGGAACTAAAAATCGAAAACCGGGATGCTGGCGCACAGGCGCAGGCCTGGCTGGCGGAAGGCCCGGTGCAGGGCGTATACTTCTTACCTGGTCTGGACGCCTCCCCGGCCCTGGAAAGCATGACCGCCGAAACATGGCAGTCCGCGCTGGAGACAAGCATCTACCGGCTGTACGCGCTGATGCACGCCCTGACCGCGGCGGGCGGCAGCCCGTTCCTGGTGAGCGCAACGCGGCTGGGCGGGCTGCACGCGGTGCTGGCGGGCGACGAGGTCACCGCGCCGCTGGGCGGTGCGGTGACCGGCTTTACCAAAGCCTACGCCGCCGAGCGCCCGCGCACCCTGGTCAAAACCGTCGATTTCACCCGCGAGGCAGCCCCTGGGCAGATCGCCGCGCGGTTGGTGGAAGAAACCCTGCGCGACCCCGGCATGGTTGAAATCGGCTGGGAAGGCCAGCAGCGCTTTACCATTTCGCTGGTGCGTACACCGCTGGGGGATGCGCCGGCTGAGCAAGAAAGTGATGAAACGGCAGTTTACCTGGTGACAGGTGGGACGGGCGGCATCGCCGCGCCGATCCTGCTGGATATCGCCCGCGCAAACCGCGGTGTGTTCTACCTGACCGGGCGCTCGCCGCTGCTGGCCGCCTCGGACTCCGACCTGGAACTGCTGGCCGACCGCGACGTGCTGCGCCGCGCGCTGGCCGCGCGGCTGGCCGGGGCAGGGGAAAAGCCCACCCCGGCGCGGATCGAGGCGCGCATCGCCGCGCTGGAACGCGCGTCCGCGGCGCACGCTTTGCTGCGCGACCTGCGCGCGCTGGGCAGCAGCGCGGTCTACGCCGCTTGTGACGTGACCGATGCCGACGCGGTGGCGCGCCTGGTCGGGCGCATCCAGTCTGCCGAGGGCCGGCTGGACGTGATCCTGCATGCCGCCGGGGTCGACCACAGCAAGCTGCTGGAAAACAAAACCCCGGAAGCCTTCGCGCGCGTGTTCGCCACCAAGGCCACCGGCTTTTTCAACCTGGTGCGCGCCATGCGCTCTCTGCCGCGCCCGCCGCGCGCGGTGGTGGCCTTCTCATCGGTCGCGGCGCGGTTTGGCAACGCCGGGCAAACCGACTACGCTGCCGCCAACGACCTGTTGAACAAACTGTGCGCGGCGCTGCCGGCCAGCTTCCCCGCCACGCGCTTCCTGGCCGTGGATTGGGGTGCGTGGGCCGAGGTGGGCATGGCCAGCCGCGGTTCGCTGCCGGCCATCATGGAGCGCGCCGGGATCGAAATGCTCCAACCGGCCGCGGCCGCGCCGCTGCTGCGCCGCGAGTTGGAAGCCGGAAGCGGCGGCGAGGTGCTGCTGGCCGGCGCGCTGGGGATGCTGTCGCGCCCGCGCGACCGCGACGGCGGGCTGGATGTGGAAGCCGCCAACCGCGCGCTGACCGGAGGCTCACCGGCGCACGTGATGCTCTCGCGCGTCACCGGGCTGGACCTGTTCCGCGGCATCATTCTCGAAGCCGAACTGGACCCGAGCAGCGAACCCTTCCTCAAAGACCACGCCTTGAACGGCATCCCGGTACTGCCGGGGGTGATGGGGATCGAAGGCTTCAGCGTGGCGGCGCAGCACGTGGCCTCAGTACTGGGAGCCAGCAGCGCGGGTTTCCAGGTATCGAAACTGGAAGATATCCGCTTTCTGGCGCCGTTCAAGTTCTACCGCGGCGAGCCGCGGCGGATCACCTGGCACGCACAGGTGGTTCGCGTACCGGGCGGCCTGCTGGCCGACGTGTCGCTGCAATCGACGCTGGCGCTCAAGGCGCGCCCGGCCGAGGTGGTGCAGCACTTCACCGGACGGGTGCACCTGCGGCCGCTCTCCGCGCCCGAAACCCGCCCGGCGCGGGTGGAACCGCCGCACTGGAACGGCGCATACACCCTCAACCGCGAAGACGTCTACAAACTCTACTTCCACGGCCCGGCCTTCCAGGTATTGGACGCGGTGCAGCGCTCGGGCGAGTACGTGCTCGGACGGCTGCGCGGCGACATGCCGCCCACCACCTCCACCGGCCAGCCGCTGATCACCGCGCCGCTGCTGATCGAGCTGTGCCTGCAAACCGCGGGCATCTACGAGATCGGCGCGACGGGGGTACTGGCGCTGCCGCAGGCGATTGGCGAGGTGCGCATCTACCCGCAGCCGCAAGTTGCCGGCGATCTGTACGCCCAGGTGACCCCGGGGCGCGACGCGGAAAATGCGTTATGCTTTGACGCGCGCGTCACCGACGGTGAGGGCCGGCTGTACCTGGAGCTGAAAGACTACCGCACCAGCCCGCTGCCCTACCCGGTGGCGGAAGAACTGCGCCGGCCTTTGCAAAAGCTGGTCGAAGAGTGAGAGCCATGACCGCGGCGGGCGCGTGTCTCACACACGCGCCCGCCGCGACATGCCCATGACCCCGGTTGAGATCACCTACCTGCTTGAAACCGCGCCCGGCGGTACCGCCTGGGGCAGCGTGGAGTTCCTGGCCCCACCTGAGCGCGAACGGCTGGCCGGGATGCGGTTCGAGCGCAGGCGGCACGCCTGGCTGCTGGGGCGTTGGGCGGCCAAGACTCTGCTGCGCGCCGTCCTGCCTGGCAATCTCAACCTGAACGATATCCAGATCGAGAACGAAGCTGCGGGCGCGCCGTTCGCGCGGGTCGCCGGCCGGCCGCTGGGCGGATGCCTGACCATCAGCCACCGCGAGGATTGGGCGCTGACCGCCTGGGCCGCGCACCCGGGTTTGCAGATCGGCGCCGACCTGGAGATCGTGCCTGTCGCAAGCCCGGATTTTCTGGCGGATTACCTTTCCCCGGCCGAGCTGGAGATTGCCGCTGGGCTGGCGGGACCGGAGCGCGCGCGCTGGATGATCCTGTGCTGGAGCGCCAAGGAAGCCGTGCTCAAGGCGCTGCGCATCGGCCTGCGCGCCGATACGCGCAGTGTGGAGATTCTGGCCCAGCCAGAGGCGCTGCCCGGCGTGTGGTCGCCGCTGCCCGCACGCTCCAGCCTGCCCGGCGCAGAAGATCTACGCCTGTGGTGGCAGGCAGAGGGGGATCTGGTGCTGACGCTGGCGGCGGTGGGAATCGGGGAGATGGTGGGATTTCGACGGATTCATGGGTAGGGTGCGCCAAGGCGCACCACCGCATCGTCCGGTAACACCCTAACCAACCGCAAATACGCTCATTCCTTCGACATTGAGGTGTTAACAGTCGTCATTTGGTGCGTCAAGGCGCTCCCTACCCGGAAATTATTGCCCGGCAAGAACGAAGAGTCACATCATATGCAAATCGGCTATACTGGTAGAAAATCCCCACCCACAGGAGCCATTATGACTGACCGTCCCACCATCCCGCTGGAAGAAGCCACGCAGGCCGTCAACGATATGACCCGCCGCGTGGCGCTGCTGTACCTGTCCTTTGCCCGCACGCTGGTGGACACGTTCGGCGAGGAGCTGGGCCGCGAATTGATCGCCAAAATCATGCGCGATTACGGCACGCGCATCGGCCAGGCCACTCGTAAGCGCGTAGAAGCTCTGGGGCTGGATCCGACGCCGGAAAACTTCAACCGCGGCTCGGATCTCTCGCCAATCGGGTTCAACGCCGGCACTGCCACCGTCGAGGGTGAGGTGCGGCGGCGCGTGTACGGCTGCGTGCTGGCCGAGGTATGGCGCGAATACGGCGAAACCGAACTGGCCGACCTGTACTGCCTGGTCGACCCGGCCAAGATGGAAGCCTACAACCCCGAATTCACCATGACCCACACGCGCAAGGTGCTGTGGGGCGACGAATGCTGCGAGATGGCGACGAGGAAGAAAAATTAATGTTTATCGCCGCGCTTCGCGCGGCGATAAACATTAATTAACTTGATAAACCAGCCTTGCCCTCTCCGGGGCGCCATCCTTGACCCGTACGGGCAGAACCGCCCGCCGGTCGTGGATCAGGCACAGGCCAGAATTTTCCTCGGTGCAGTAGTACAGCGTCACTTCCAGCGCCAGTTCGCCGCTGGCTTGCATTCCCAGCGGGAGGATAATGTCCTCCGCCGAGGTGAAGGTGTATACCCGCTCCGCGTCGCCGCCGAGTTGCACCCGCGAAGGTGAATCCGGGTTGCGCTTGGTGCCGGGGGGAAGCTGAACGTCCAGCTCCAGCTCGCCGCCGGGCGCTATTTCCACCTCCGGCAAGCGCCGCATCTCGCCCTCCGGGCGCGCTTGGCGCAGCAGGTTCATCTCGCGCAGCACCAGGGTGGTCACCTGGCGCGTGTCCAGGTTGCCCACGCGGATAACGTGGTTGTTGGTATCGGCGATGTAGACCTTGCCGTTTTGCACCTGCACGCCCTCGGGTTCAAACAGCATGGCGCTGGCAAAACTCCCGTCCGCCATCCCCGGCTGGCCGCTGCCGATCAGAGTCTCGATCTCGCCTTTGACCGGGTCGAGCACTTTGATCTTGTGATTGTACGTGTCGGCCACGTACAGCATGTTTTCTTCCAGCGCCAGCCCGGTTGGGTGCTGGAGCAGCGCGTTCTCGCCCGGGCCGTCCACGTCGCCAAACGCGAACAACCCCTGTCCTACCAAGGTGATCGTTTCAGGTGCGTCATTCAACTGCACCGCGCGGATGGCGCTGGCTTCGGCGTCGGCGATGAACAGGTGGTTCATGCCGTAAACCAGATCGCTGGGTTGGTTGAATGCCGCGCGGTCCAGCGGACCATCCACCAACGCCTCTGCGCCGGTGCCGGCAAACGGGCCAAGACGCTCCTCGTCGATCAACGCCCAAACCTGATGCGAGCCGGCCATCGCGATGAGCACATTATTATCGATGACCAGCACGGACCAGGGCGAGCGCAGCGGCGTCTCGGT